>JAIDME010000464.1 GCA_029050705.1 Acetatifactor sp. | reverse complement strand
AGCTAATGGAACATAAAAATACCGCCTACCTCATTTAAGATAAGCGGTACATGAAATCCATGTTCTATTTCCGGCAGTCTCCCAAAAGACCTGTCACCAAACATCACACAGTTTTTCGCCTTTTTCTTATCTTGCATGAGCGCATCTTAACCAGACTCTGTTCTTTTTCTTTACTGAACAGTGCCTCATAAAGTTGGTGCAAATCCGTTTGCAGCGAAATTAACTGTTGCCATGATCTTTTCCTTTCCGGACTCGTCCGGTCCGCTTTATTTTCTGACTGTAACCACTATAACACCCATTTCCCGTTTTGTCATTATACCGGTAATATAATTACAGGCAGGAGGCGACTCCTTACTCAGATGCCAGGGTTTTACTCTGTCATAAAACCCCATTGCACACCAAATTTATCAACAAAGTTGCCTGCTAATTCACTGTATGGTAATTTTGTGAACGGGTCAATAATTGTGCTTCCTTCTTTGAAAAACTCATAGCAGGCAAGAAGTTCTTCGACAGATGTAAACATAACAATTAAATGAACAGCACAATTAAGAGATTTGTCCTTGTTGCCAAATCTATCATTCAGAAAAACTTTTTGTCCGTGGATGTTCATAACAGCATGCGCTATTCTGTTATCGTCCGTATATTCATCAGGTGCATAATCACGGTTGTATACGATACTTTCGGCTTTTGTATTAAACGCTTTCTCATATAAAGCAATCGCTTCTTCGCAGTTGTCACAAAAATGCAAGTGTGGTATCAGCATAATTTATCTCCTTTGCGTTGTTCTTTTCTTCCCATTTATATCTCTCCGCATTATACTTTATTTTTGCAAAGATTCGGTGCATTTTGTCCGAAATATTTTTACCTGTCAGGGCTGAGCGGCAACAGATTCATCGATATTATCTACTGTCACATCAGGTACATACAGGTTTTTCATACTTGTCATATCCGGAAGCTCCAGTATACCTCCAAAATCTCCCGCTATTACAATAGATCCGTCTCTTTTCAGACCCACATGAATATCTTGCCCCGCCGAAATCGCAACGATATCCGTCCACTCCGCTATGTTCTCCTGCCCTGATCTAAGGTTTCCGGCTGCCACAACGGTTCCATCCCTCTTCAATCCCAGCAGGCTCTCAAACCCCTTGGATATGGCGATGATATCAGACCATTCGAAAGCGTCTCTGTAAATCGCTCCATTTTGGTCCACGCCATGGTTAGATACCACCACCGTCCCGTCTGATTTAAGGCCCGCGATACACCCTGCCACTCCAAGCCCATCAATAGCTACTATGTCCGTCCATTCCAGCATATCGTCATACGACGATGTACAATTCCCACAGACAAAATCCACTGTACCGTCTCCGAGCAGTACCGCTGCCATATCCGGCCCCGATACTATGTCTTTTATGTCCGTCCACCGGGCCATATGCTGTTTTACAGGATCCGGCTCCAGATAATCCGAGAATTTAGCATATGCACAGATCGTTCCGTCCATTCGCAGCGCGGTGAAATCGTAGATATAGGAACAAAGCACTTGCAATGGTTCAAGTTCGGCTATCCGGCGATTTCTCTCCGTAAAATCGTCGTATCCGGAAGCCCCTCTGACCGTATAAAAGCCGCCGTCTTTATCCAATGCGTCTAACCCCACCTCGCCGTCGGACAGTCTTCGGATATTCTCCCATTCTCCTACCGTTTTCAGGGTTTCCTCCCGGCCTGCATAAAGATTTTCAAAATAAACCGGATGGGCCATTAAACGCACATGCCCCTCTCTGTCTATCGCAGCCGCCCCTACTCCCAGATTCTCTATATAATCTCCTGATATCACATAGTAAAGCTGCTCCAACAGCTTTGCCGCATCTTCATTGTCCGCTATCTCGGACAGAAGTCCGATTGCCTGCGGATATTTCCTTTCCTCAATCAGCGCCTGTGCCTGCGCCAGCAATTCCTTTTCCTGTTTCATGTTCCCGCAGCCTGTCCCACTTAAAAGACACAGCGCGAATACCAACAGTGCACCCTTTTTCATAAGTTCCTCCATTCCCGTTATGCCATGGTATTTTTCCGCTATGGACGGGATGCTGCCTTCTGCCAATGCGATTCCACAGATATAGAGAAAAGAAAAAGAACCCACCTCAGCACCCAACTGAAAATGTGGATTCTAATAAAACCAATGCTGGTAGCCGGACTTGAACCGGCACGGAGTTGCCTCCGAGAGATTTTAAGTCTCTTGTGTCTGCCTATTCCACCATACCAGCAGGACACATGCGCGGCAGTCTCATCACAGCCTTCCGCCCTGACAAGCCGCTCCGCGCATATGGCATGGATGGGGGTGGATTCGAACCACCGAAGCAATTTGCAGCAGATTTACAGTCTGTCCCCTTTGGCCACTCGGGAACCCATCCATGTTAGAACCGTGCAGGACTCAGTAATGTTGCTCATATCTTAGCGTCACCAGTCCTGACAATGTGAAATTTTATCACAGTTCAACACGAATTGCAAGCCCCGAGTTTTTAGTTTATTTCTTAGGTTATTTCTTATGCACAAGCCTGTAACTGCCCGTGACAGTGGATGTCCCGTCGGGCTGCCAGGGGAAATCTTCTATGACGCTTGCTTCCACTCCGACGAGCCCGGAATATTCCAGCCAATCCTCCTCACAGCTTAAAATATAGAAAGAGAGGGTATAGCTGCCGCTGTCCAAATGAAAGGGGAAAGATTCCACATCCAGATATGTGGCGCCCGTTGTGTCAAAGTATATCTCATCCTCATCTTTAAGTACCACTGCTGCAATGACCCCCTCCCGGTCAACCTCCCATTTGGCATAAAAAATGTATTCTCCCGCCTGCGAAATATCAATGTCGAACTCTTCCCACAGTATGGAATCCCGGCTGCTCTCGGCCGTATATTGAAAATTTCCTTCCGCTGAAATATTGTTACGTGTAAGAAGCAGACCAAACACCTGGCCGATAACGGCCACGGACGTAACCAGAATAATGATTTTCCTGCCCACAGATTTACTGAAATCGTCGAACATTCCCAGCATCCTTTTGGCAATCAAAATGACCATGGACACAAAAATAAGGGTCGCACATAATGATACTGCAATGGGATGAAAACCTGTATTATCTATAAATTTAACAACATCATCACCCGGATTGGCAAGATTCATCAGACAGCATAAAGGACCCACAATCCATGAAATGATCGAAAGCAGAAATTCCCCTGACATTATAACCAGTGAAATGTTCAATAGGGAATGCTTTTTCGACCCTCTGCAAAGCAGGAGAACTGCCGCCGCTGTTATAAGCGGCAGTAACATTCCTGCCACATCAACGAATGCCAATGATAAATTTCCCACAACCCCTTTATATGTCATATGCGCATCCGAACCAAAGGGCCGGAATCCCGTAACAGTTCCGCCGCAGATCCATACAGCGATACAATGCCCCAGCTCATGCAGAAAAGAATACAGGAAGGGTGCACAGCAGATCAGACATATGGCAATACCTACTGTATGCATTCGCGGCCCGGATACAGAAGACGCCATGCCCTGTCCATGCTCCCGCCTGTTCTTCAGCTCTGCCAGTATTCCGTTCAGGCGCAGGATCTGCCCAAGAAATACTGCCAGAAAGACCGCCGCCAGCAAGGCGGACACCCAGCCCACAGCATTTTTCAGCATCACAGCGGAAGTAACTCCGTAAAACAGGCCAACTCCTTCTATCATGCTGACTGCCTGAAACAAATTTCTGATCTTCCTATAATGCTCAAAGGCAGATTCCGCATCCGTGTACATTTCAAAAGGCCCTTCCTCCGCCTTTCTGCGCAGAATAACCCAGGGGCCCCAGAGGCACACGATCTCCACCCCCATCTCACCCATAAACTGCCGGTAACTCTCCGGCACACTGAACATTTTTTCTGCAATATCAACCTGATAAATGTATTCCCCCGGCTTACATTCCACAAAACGGTGAAAGCCGAAGAAAAAGCCTGTCAATGCCCAGCCCTGCTCTGCCATCCGGTTGAGCCACTCCGTCATCTCATTTGTGTTGAAATTCAATCGAAATTTAACCATTTCTGTTTTCCTTTCGCCCTGTAGTCACAGACATCTTTATTTCTTTTACACTTTATATTTACTTTTACAAGTCAGTTCCAGCTATAAGCCGGCGCAAGACTGTAGCTGCCCGTGACAGTGGCCGCCCCGTCGGGCTGCCAGGAATAATCCTCCAACCCGCTTGCATCCCCTCCGGTAATCCTGCAATATTCCAGCCAGTCCTCTTCGCAGCTCATAAAATAAAACGATAGGGTATAGCTGCCGCTGTCCAAATAAAAAGGGCCGGATTCCAGAGTTAAATACGATGCGCTGGCGCCGTTGTATATTCCATCCTCATCTTTCAATATCACTGCCGCAAGGACTCCTTCCCGGTCAATCTCCCATTCGAGATAAAAGCTATAGTCTCCCGCCTGTGAAATATCAATGTCGAGTTCCTGCCACAGTATGGAATCCTGCCTGCCCTCAGCCGTATATTGAAAATCACCTTTCGCAGGAACTTTTCCGAATGCAAAGAATAAAAAAAACATATCCATGGCAGCGACTATGGCTGTGACCAGAATAATATATTTCCTGACCGAAGATCTGCTGAAATCGTCGAACATTCCCAGCATCCTTCCGGCAAATAAAAGGACCATGGACACGAAAACAAGAGTTGCACAGAGTGCCACTGCAGCCGGATGAAATCCTGTGTCATCAATAAAGTGAATAACATCCTCACGCGGATTGACATAGTTCAACAGACACAATAAGGGTTCTATTATCCAGAGAATAACCGGCGAAATGAAATTCGCTGACATGATCAGCAGTAACATATTCAGCAGCGAACGTTTTTTCGAATTTCTGTAAAACAGGAGAACTGCCGCCGCTATCGTAAACGGCAGTAAAGTTCCTGCCACATGAACGAATCCCCTTGATAAACTTTCGACAACCCCTGTATATGTCATATGGGCGTCCGAGCCAAAGGGATGGAATCCCGTAACGGTTCCGCCGCAGATCCACACAGCGATACAATGTCCCAGCTCATGCAGGAAGGAATACAGGAATGGCACACAGCAGAGAAATACGGCAATGCATCCTCCATGCTTTCGCAGCACAGATGCGGAGACTGCCTCTCCCTGCCCGGGCTCCAGCCTGCTCTTCAGGTCTTTCAGTATTCCACTCAGGTGCATACTCTCCTTCAAAAATGCCGCCAAAAAAACCGCTATCACCAAAGCAGTCACCAGACCTGAAGCACCTTTAAAAATCTCACCGTAAATAACTATATTAAGCAGACCGGCAGCTGTTATCATACTGGCTACCTGAAACATATTTTTGATCTTTACATAGTGCTCAAGTGAAGACCCTGCATCCGTGTACAGTTCAAAAGGCCCATCCTCCGCCTTTTTGCGCAGAACAACCCAGAACCCCCAGATGCACACAATCTCCACTCCCATCTCACACATAAACTGCCGATAGCTCTCCGGCAAGCTGAATATTTTGTCCACCATATCCAGCTGATAAATATACTCCCCCGGCTCACACTTTGTAAAACGGTAACCGCCGAAGAAAAAACCTGTCATCGCCCACCCCTGCTCTGCCATCCGGTTGAGCCATTTTGTCTCTTTATCACTGTCAAAGAACAGCCTAAACTTAACCATTTTTCCCTCTCATTCCGCCGCTCGGGCAGCATTCTATTTTCTTCCTGTTACAATGGGCTTTCCTTCATTGTCAAGCAGCGGCGTAAAGCCTCCTGCGTATCCGAAACGGTAAAACACATAATTAACCCCGGTTTCTGTATCAACCCAAATTTCAGTCCTGACAACAAATCCCTGACTATAAACCCTTACAAAACGATTCATAAACTTTATTCCTCCTCAAAAATCACAGCATTTGCCAACAGTTCCTCCAGGCGCATCTTTTCCTCGCGAAACACGCCGACGCCCACATCTGTAATGATATACAGCTTCTTTTTTCGAGAATCCGTCTCCTCGCTGTAAATACGTATCCAGCCCTTCTCCATCATGGTCTGAATGGCTCCGTACAGTGTGCCCGGCCCCAGCACTACTCTGCCCTTTGTCAACTCCTCCACCTCACGAATGATACCGTATCCGTGGTTTGGTTTCCGCAGTGACAAGAGAATATAAAACAGTGCCTCTGTCAGTGGAATATTTTTCATATATGTCGCCTCCCGATATATCGTATTTCAAATATATCGCCGTCCGATATATTTGTCAAGATAGAAAAATAAAAAAGTGCAAACCGAAATGTCACAGTTTGCACTCCAATATTATTAAGATAAGAATAGTCTTATGCCGCCGTTTCGCAGGACTGTGCGGCTTCCTCTGCGTCCTTCCATGGGCCCCGGCTGAAAAACAGCACCGACAGAACTGTCCCCAGCACCCAGCCTACGGGCCAGGCGCACCAAATTCCGGTGTCATCGAAGGGAATGGAAAACAGAAATGCCAGTGTCACCCTCAGGATCAAATCCGTGAACGTGGATATCATGAATTTTCCCATCATTCCGGCCCCCCGGAGCACGCCATCCGCCACCAGCTTCACAGATATAACAAAGTAGAAGGGAGACACGATCCACAGAAACATTACACCTGTGTCAATGGCAGTTCCCGTGATGTTCTCCATAAAGATGTAAACCAGAAAACGTCCCGCCAGCAGATAGAGCAGCACCAGCGGTACACACAACATCCACACCATCTTCCGACCGGCACGAAAGCCCTGTTTTACCCGGTACAGCTTTCCTGCGCCGATGTTTTGTGATGTAAAGTTAGAAATACCGTTGCCCAGAGTTGTCAGGGAAGTGATCACCAGATTGTTCAGCTTGATAGCCGCGGAATATCCTGCCATGACAGAGGGACCAAAGCAGTTTATCACGCTCTGAAGCACAATGTTGACTACGGAGACGAAGCTCTGCTGTAAAATGCTGGGAACCGCGATCATCGTAATTCTGCCCAGCAGAGGCCAGGAAAAGATTTTCACTTTTCCCTCCGTCTTAACAGCGGCCAGTCTCTTCAACACCACCGTCACGGCCAACACACAGCTGACTCCCTGGCACAGGAAGGTGGCCCAGGCCACTCCTGCCACGCCCATGTCAAAAGTCCTTACAAAAAGAATATCTATTGCAATATTCGACAGAGAAGAACATGCCAGAAAAATAAACGGCGTTCTGGAATCTCCCAGAGCGGAAAAAATACCGGTACATACATTGTAAAAAAACAGAAAAGGAAGTCCCCATACATAAATATCAAGATAGAGGGCGGAATCCGCAAAAACTTTTTCCGGGGTATTGATAAGCTGCAGCAGCCAGTCACAACCGAAAATACCGAACACCATCAGTACGGCGCACAGGACACCTGTAGCAATCAGGGAAGTGTACACCGCCGTTTTCATCTCACCGTAATCCTTCGTGCCAAAGAGACGGGAAACGATGACGGAACAGCCGATATTGCAGCCAAAGGCAAAGGCAATGAAGATCAGCGTGATCTCATAGCTGTTTCCCACTGCCGCCAGCGCATTCTCCCCTACGAATTTCCCTACCGTGAAGCTGTCTGCTATATTGTACAGCTGCTGGAAAATAATGCTTCCAAACAGCGGCAGACAGAACTGCCACAAAACCTTCCCCGGCTCTCCCACAGTCAAATCCTTATTCCTGCTCATGTTCTTTCACCTGACTCTCACCCTTTTATCATTTTGTCCATGTTGCATTATACTCCATAAAAGGGTGTTGTCAAGCGGCATACTTAGAATTGTACAGGCTTCACATCCTCGGTCAGGGGCTCAAACTTATATTCCGGGAAGCTGTCTATGAGTTCCTCCAGGCAGAGGGTAGTGTTGTACACAATATCGTGAGCCAGCATTACCACCTTTTTGCGCCCCAGTGTGCTTTCCCTGGCATTCTTTATCAGCTGTTCCGGGGTAGTCTTTGCAACGGCGTCCTCCAGACAGCCGTTCCAGTCAAAATAGATAAAGCCCCTCTCGGTCATCTCCGCAATAATTTCCTCATGCACATCCGCATTGTAGGCATTGATGCTGCCGCCGGGAAACCGGAACAGCTTCACCTCCACCCCGGTGACCTCATATATCGCATCATAGGCCGCCTGAAAATCCGCCAGGTAGCTTTCCACACTCTCATAGATCACGTCATATTCATGCCGATTGCAGTGAATGCCAATGGTGTGTCCCTCCTCCGCTATCCTGCGGGCAACCTCCGGGTGCTTCCTCACGTTTTCCCCCACCAGGAAAAAGGTTGCCTTAATATTATGCTCCTTAAGAATATCCAGCACTGCTGTGGTGTTCTCCTGAGAAGGCCCGTCATCAAAGGTAAGATACATTGTCTTCGGATTGAAATAATAATTGATTCCATCCGCGATTCCCGCTGCAAGCTTATCCTGATAACCGGGATCGCACAGCAGTTTTCTCTCCTCCCTGTTGGACAGAAAGCCTGTCTCAATCAAACAGGAGGGCATAGATGTCTCCCGAATCACATACAGTTCATCCGTCTCACACAGCTCCCGCTCCTTTGCGCCGGTTTTCCCCAATACCCCCGTGTGTACCAGCCGGGCAAGACGCCTGCTGCCTTCCGAGTCATCACAGTACCAGGTCTCAATTCCTTTTACGGAGCTTTGCTTCTCCTCACAGGCATTCTGGTGAATACTGACATAAATATCAGCTTCCGCTTCCTCCGCTATGGCGACGCGCTCCTCCAGGGTCAGGTCGGTATCATTGTCCCCCCTTGTGAGCAACACATCAAAACCCATCTCGCGGAGCCTGGCGGCAGCGCGCATTGCTATTTCCAGATTGATTTCCTTTTCCAGGGCCTCCTCCCTCATACAGCCCTCATCCTCTCCGCCATGCCCCGGATCAAGGACAATCAGCGGTGTCTTTGGTTCCGGCTCCGGTGTGGGTTCCGGTTCCACGTCCGCTGTGGCTTCCTGCTGTGGCATTTGTGTTGTTTTCATTTCGCTGCCATCGGAAAGAGGAGTGTTTCCGGATGATGCTGCTGCTTTCTCTCCTTGGAAAGAATCCGCAGGCAGAAGGCAAAAATAAAGTACACTCAGGCAGATAGAAAGCGTCAGCATTACAGTCATGAGCACTGCGGCAATTCTGCCTGCTCGGCTGCCAGAGCACACACCGCTATTGGAGCCTGCTCTGCCCTGTAAGCCTGCCCTGCTGCCGGCGCATGTTCTGCTGTCCCAGGCGCTCACACGCACCAGCCTCACCTCATAGCCTTTTCCTCTTGCCCGCCCGTACATAAATCAAACCTCCATACTAAAAAATCCCCTGCAGCCACTATATATAGCTTACAGGGGAACTCCGTCAAATATTCATAATTTTGGCATAAAATTTTCAAACTTTTTCCATAAAAGTTGCATCATCCCATTTCCTTACCTGGAAATCTTCAGGAAAAGCTCCTTGATACCCTCGTAAAAGCCCACCGTCACAATCGTATTTTCTTCCTCCATACCGGTAAAGACATATTTTTTAAAGTAGGGTGTTGTCTCGGACAAAGGGTTTGTACCCTCATATTCCCGGGGCTCCTCCAGACCCATATACTCCGCCCAGGCGGCAATGATTCCATCCGGGTCCACATCCTCCCAGGAAGATACATCGGTTCTGACATAGAATTCATAAACCTTTCCCGTATCCGCGTCTATGTATGCATCCAGCAGTCGATTCGTCCTGTCTGCCGTCTGTATTCCCGTATCCAGAGAAATCTTCCACACCAGCACAATATTTCTCGGTTCCGGAACATCAATGGCAGAGTACCTTACCGCTGTGTATGCTTTTTCACTGACAGATTTTACAGATTCCGGTATAATGCCCAGCTTCTTCAGCTCGTCCACCGCCCGGCCGCACAATTCAATACCCTGATTTTCTACAATTTCCTGTCCCGATGAATCCTTGCGATTCACCACAAGGGCATAAGTTCCCGTCAGTTCCTGATAATCCAGATTCACATTTTCTTCCTTTGTCATGGCGCTCTGTTCACTCTCAGGCAGTATCTGATTGTTCAGGCACTTCGACAGAATAAACAGCTTTTCGTTGCTGCTCAGGGAATAGCGGTAGCCCTCAGTCTCTGTTTCCACATCCTGGGTCTGAATCTGATTTAAAATATTATTATCACGATACTTCGCAAGAGCCTCCGGACCCAAAACCGCCAATCCTGCGATAAGCACTGCAAGAGGCAGAAGCAACAGACTTAACTTTCTAAACTTCATTTGCATTCTCCTCCGTTGATCTTTCCGGCCCGTCCGGCAGGATAAAGCTCATGCAGGTTCCTTCACCCACCGTGCTATCTATCCACAGTTCGCTTTCGTGAAGTCTCAAAACTTCCACACAGAGCGCCAGCCCCAATCCGGCACCGTTTCTGCTGCGGGAGCGGGATTTATCCACCATGTAAAAGGCCTCCGTGACTCTTTGCAGCTCCTCCTCCGGAATGCCTACACCGTAATCCTGCACCCAAAACTCATAACCGCCTTCCGTGACTCTTCCCGACACTTCCACCACGCCTCCCGGCTTGGAGGCCTTACAGGCATTGTCCACCAGATTTGAGAGTACGGACTTGATCAGATTGACCTCGGCGTAAACCGTTCCCACCTCAAAAGAAATCTGCAGCCTCTGTTCCCTGTTCCCTGCAAACATATCCTCCAAATACCGGAAAAAAACTTCTGCGGAAACAGGCTGCGGCTCAATCTGTTCACGCCTGGTGACAATTATATCCAGCAGACGGAATGACATGTTTTCCAGTCTCTTTCCTTCCGTGTAAATATAATTGGAGGACAGAAAATGCTTTTCTTCATCAAGCTCCCTGGAACGGAGCAAATCCGCATAACCTATGATTGCTGTCAGGGGCGTCTTCAGTTCATGAGCAAAAGCGGCGATGAAATCCTCTCTTGCCTGAATCTCGCCCTCCAGCTCGTCAAAGGTTTCCTCCAGCACATTTGCCATGCTGTTAAAATCCTGAGTGAGCTGTCCAAGCTCATCATTGCTTACCTGCCTTGCACGATATCCGTAATCTCCTACTGCCATTCTTCTGGTGGCCCTGGTAAGAAGCCGGATTGGCCTTGTGAGAAAGGTACATATCAGAAACATCACCACCGCGCTGGCGCACAGCATGACCAGGGTAACATACCGATAGAGTTCAAATCCCATGGCCCTCTCCTCAAACACCTCCGTCACATCCTCCATGGTTTCCAGGTACAGATTCCTGTCCATGGTATTCACCATAATCCCCGTCTGTACATAGTAGCGCTCACCCTGCCGGATGACCTGCCAGCTCCTGGAGTTTTCAGTGATGGTCTGCTGAAGGGCAGTATCCTCCGTGAAGCCCTCACTGACATACAAGACCTTTAAATCCTCGTCGGAAACACGCAGCAGACGTCCTGAACCCTGTCCGCCGACCTCCAGCTTTGCCCCTATCTGTTCTACGGCAATATCCTGCAGCACACCGTATTTGGTCGGCACGTTCAGCGCTGCCGTCTCAAGAGCGAACCGGAGAATATTACTGCCGTCCAGAGCCTGGGCAACTTCCCGTTCCAGAGCCGTCTGGAACACGAAATTCACAAAGAAATACCCGCTGACCCCAAAAGCTGCAGCCATGATGATAATGGTCCACAGCAAAATTTTATACAGAAATTTCATATTTACCCTTCCGCAGAATCCGCTTGCGGACTCTAAATTTCCAGGCGGTATCCCACTTTATACACCGCCACCAGATTGTCCTCCCAGCCCATCTTGCGGCGCAGTCTCTGCACATGCAGGTCCAGCGTCCGACTGTCAGCCAGATACTCATCGCCCCAGACTTTTTCATAAAGGTTTTCCCGAAAAAGCGCGATGTTCTTATTTCGGATAAATAGCACCAGAAGGCCGTACTCCTTGTTGGTCAACACCACCGGCCGGCCGTTCCTGGTCACCTTCCTGGCCTCCACATCCACCGTCACGTCCCCTGCAGTCAACACTGTTTCCGTCTTGTTATAGCGGCGCAGCACCACTTCCACCCGCGCCACCAGTTCCACCACGTCAAAGGGCTTCACAAGATAATCCTCAGCTCCCAGCTTCAACCCTTTTACCCGGTCCTTCACCTCGTGCTTTGCCGTGATAAAGATCACCGGAATTTTTAAAGGTCTTATGTACTCCATGATGTCATAGCCGTCCGCGCCCGGAAGCATGATATCCAGCAGAATCAGATCGAAGGGCTCCGACTCGATCAGATCGATAGCCTTCAGCCCGTCCTGAACGGATTTGCAGTCATAACCCGCCGCTGACAGATTAATATCTATCAGGTCGCAGATAGGTTTTTCATCATCCACAATCAGTATCTTAATCATTTTCTACCGTCCACCCCCAGTATTCCCGAATCAGCTCAACCAGTCCGCTCACCGTATCCTCCGAGGTACACTGGTGATAATCGCTGAATTCTTTATCCTCCTCAAAACCGTCTGTTCTCTGATAAAAAATTGAGCATTTTGTATCCACCTGCAACTCGCCCTCCGGGTCTGCGTAACTGTATCTGGCAAGGACCACAATATCCTTCATGCCGTCTCCGTCCATATCCCGACAGGTCATCCCCTTCAGGGAATACAGGTTGTCATAGTCCTCCATGGTCTGAAAGCTCCAGACAATATACCCCTGCTCATTTACCAGAAATATCATAAAAATATTGTATTCCGCCATTTTTATCACGCCCGGGACCACACGCAGATACCCCTGCTTCTCAAAACTGCGCCAGTAGCACTGCTCCTGTATGATCCGAAAGCCGTTGTTCAGCAGTTCCTCCAGGGTTGTCGCTGTGTACAGCACTTCAACGGAGATACCGTCCCTCACATAAGTCGCAATGAAATCGATGCTTTTGTTCATGCTGAACCTGTTTATTTTGTCGGAAATCCGCCAATCTCTGTAAAAATCACCCTGACCCTGAAACAGCACATCTCCTGTCTTGTAGATTCTGCCTTCGTACTCGCCCGCCTCGTTCTCACAGTCGGTAATCAGGATAATATCCGTCAGCCCATCCCCGTTCAAATCCTGAAATGACACCGCTGCTATATCTTTTGTGGGCTGTTTCAGCTCTCCCAGCCTCCTGTTGTTAGTCTCCAGCCGGTTTGTCTTATAAAGGATATTTCCCTCACTGTCCGCAATCAGGACTGCCATCCGGCTGTACTCCTCATCCATGACAGGCAGGAAGGTCACTTCCTCCTCTCCAAAAGATTCCATAATGACCGGGAAACTCTGTTCCTCAATGGCAAAAAAACCGTTCTCCTCAATATCCGACACATTTTCAATGGCTGCAAATCTGGCTTCGTATTCGTTGTACAGCTTTATCAGCTGTTCCAACGCCTCTTTGTCCTCCTGTATCTGCTCTGCCTGTACGACAGGCACGGGCTGCAGTATCAGAACACACACCGCCAGAATGCCTGCCGCCGACAAAACTCCTTTTCTTGTTTTCCCCAACAATTCACCACCTCCCGGACAAAAGTACCGGCTCTACACAGGCTGCCGCCGGTATAAAGCCAGTATAATCCCAGATTGCATCATTTTTGCTAAACAGTTCAGCCATGAAGCAACTTAAACTTGTGCGTGGGTGCTTGCACACAA
>JAIDME010000463.1 GCA_029050705.1 Acetatifactor sp. | reverse complement strand
ACAAATCCATTATAACAGAGATTCTGGTACTCTCTACCTATTTTCTCTTAGTCAACTGACAAAAACTTTACTCTATAAACTGAAATGCAGCATTTCCCCGGTGAAAAGGGTTGACTTCTTGATACATATATCCGATAATATAAATAATAATAGATATACATTGCCATATGGCTGCAAGGATGCAGTATAACATATTCAAGGAGGAATAAGATATGGTAGTACAGCACAACTTAACAGCAATGAATGCTAACAGAATGCTTGGCCTGACCTCTTCGGCACTGGCAAAGTCTGTTGAGAAGCTCTCTTCCGGCTACAAGATCAACCGTGCAGCAAACGATGCGGCAGGTCTGGCTATTTCCGAGAAGATGCGTATGCAGATCAGGGGGCTGACGCAGGCAGCCGCCAATGCACAGGACGGTATCTCCGCAGTGCAGACAGCAGAAGGTGCTCTTGCCGAAGTGCACGACATGCTCCAGAGGATGAACGAGCTGGCAGTTAAGGCAGCTAACGGCACCAACTCTGAGTCTGACCGTAAAGCCATCCAGCAGGAGATCGATCAGCTGACCACAGAAATCGACCGTGTTGCTGAGACCACCAAGTTCAACGAGACCTATCTGTTGAAGGGTGACTCCAGTGTTGCGAAGGGAACATCTTTCTCTTACAAGAATTTCGGCACAACTACTGCAGGTACCGCAACCTTTACGGCAGATACTGTGACCGGCATGAAGATTTCCTTCTCTGCAGTTGCAGCAAACGGCGAGAACATGGCAGACCAGAACTCTCTGATCAAGGCTCTGAGAGATTCCGGCATCAGCATTACCGCTAACAGCGTATGGGATACCACTCTGGCAACGGCGAAGGCCGGAACCACCACTTATGCTGCAAGTCTGAACGGCGAAGCAGGAGCAAAGTATGACATTACTCAGACTTCCCTGAGCGCTACGAGCGCAACATTCACCGTTTACAACAAGGCTGGTGTTACTCTCGGTACCGTTACAGTTTCCGGTTACAACAAGACCGCAACTGCTAACACCGACTACACCAACACTGTTGTATTCAACGCAACCAAGGTTACGGCCAGCGAGAGCGCATCTGTAGCCGCAGCGTACTATGACAAGGACGGCAACAAGATTGCTGCCAACGACCTGGATAACTACTTTACCGCAGCTTACGCAGGAAAGTCCGCTACACAGGGTAATGTGTTCTCACGTGCAAACGCACCTAAGGTGTACGATGCAGTGGGCAATGTGACCAAGCTGGATGAAAAAGAAATCGCTCATGCTCGCGACAAGGCAGGCGATCTTACCATTAGTCTGCAGGTAGGCGCTGACGCTACCAGCAACAACCGGATCACCCTGAACCTGAAGTCCATGAGCGCTAAGGGTCTCGGCGTAAACGGCCTGAGGGTAGACGGCACGGATAACAGCAATGCTCTGGACGCTATCGATAAGATTGGGGCGGCTATCAAGAAGGTATCCGCGCAGCGTTCCGAGCTGGGTGCAGTGCAGAACCGTCTGGAGCACACGATCAACAATCTGAACAACGTGATAGAGAACACCACCAGCGCAGAGTCCGCTATCCGCGATACGGATATGGCTGCCGAGATGGTGGAATACTCAAAACTGAACATCCTGTCTCAGGTAGGCCAGGCGATGCTGGCACAGGCGAACCAGTCCAACCAGGGTGTGCTTTCCCTTCTAGGCTAAGGCTGGTTAAAATATTGAGATATATGCAAGAAGCAGGCGGCTCGACCGGAAAGGACGGGCCGCTTTTTTCGAATAAAAGTCCGTATGATGTAACTATCTCCTGCCGCCCTGCTGCTATCCCACCTTGTATCCCTGGCCCCAGACCACATGAAGGTAACGGGGCTCCTGGGGGTTCTCCTCTATCTTTTCCCTGATATGGCGAATGTGTACCGCCACTGTGTTGTCTGCACCGATGGGCGCCATTTTCCAGATGCTTTCGTAAATCTGCTTATTGGAGAGCACGCGCCCGGGTTCTTTCATGAGAAGATGCAGAATTTTATACTCTGTAGGTGTCAGATTCACCCGATTCCCTTTTACCAGAACCAGCTTTGCATTATCATCCACCTCCAGGTCATCCAGCTTCATGGAACAGGTATGTTCCTTCCCTGTAAGCCTCTGGTAACAGCGGATCTGGGCCTGAATGCGGGCAAGGCTTTCCATGGCAGAGCACTCGCTGTCCAGCAGGTCATCCGCCCCTGCGTTCAGCGCCAGAATCCGAAGCATCTCTCTTCCCCTGTCCACAATGGCTATGAGGGGTTTGCTGCACTCTTTCCTTAAGTCTGCCAGCAGCCCAAGGGCCGCCGCGTCATTTCCCGCCTCCGTCTGGAAATCAAACAGCAGCAGTGCCGTCTCCTCCTCGGAAAAGCGCTCTGACAGCTCCTCCTTTGTATTTATTCTTTCCACGCCGAAGCTGCAGCCCTTTAACATACACTCCAGCGCCTCCGAGGCGCCCTCCGCCCCGTAAATCAGAATATTTCCAGCCCTTAATCTCTCGCTCATACCAACACCCACACCTTTCCTGCCGTCTGCGATTATTCCGCAGTGTCCGGCACTTCGCCGTCTGCGCTGCTGATCAATCCTGCAGTGACCCGAATCTCAAAATATATTTTTCAGGCAATGCTCCGTAGGGAATATATACAGAAAAACTCTCCTCTCCTTCCTCCCCCGAAAGTACCAGCGTAATATAATCCACACTGCCCGTCCGGAAGACACCCCCGCTGTAATTCCGGCCTCTGTCATAGGATATCAGCCCCAGCAGCTCCCGGATTTCCTCCTCGTCCGTAATATGCAGTATGACTTCTGTCTCGTTGTAATCTTTGTAAGTTCCAAAATCCACTGCCTCTCCCGCAGGCTCGAATTCCTTCTCCTCCGACGTCTCTTCAGATTCCGCCTTCGCATAAACGCCATAGACATCCCGGGCAACAGCCACCGGATCCCATGTATCGCCATCATCTATATATCTGTAACCCAGACTCAGCTGAATCTCCTCTATATCCTCCGGTTCCGCAGGCTCCGCAAACTGTGCAAAACCATGCTGCCTCAGCGCCTCCCTGGTATGCTCCATACCCTCGAAAATCTCCAGAACCCGGTGGGAATTACGATTTTCATCAAACAGCCTGATAACGCAGAACAATCTTCCGTCCCCGCAGATGAATGCATCCGGGTTCTCCTCCAGATCCTGATTGTATGCCTCACAAACCGCCTCCAGCAGCCGGGCTCCCTCCTGTGTATCCGTCTGCAGTTCATCGTAAATCCCAGCCCGGTTTAGTCTGATTGACTTATAATTCCTCCTTTCCCCCTGCCCAATCCTGAAATTGGCATCCAGATACTCGGGGGAGGTAAACAGCGCATACGCGGGCCCGCTGTTTTCATGATATACCTGATACTCCCTGTAGTATGTCCTGCCGCTTTTCAATGTAACCCTGGTAAATACGCTTTCCCCGAAATAAAGCAAATCTTCTTCCGCCTCCGCACCGCTCCGATCCACTACCGACTCAAGAAATGCGTAGGCTGCTGCACTGTCCCTGATGTGTACTTCATCCAAGTAGTCCCATGCATAATAGCTGTAGTTTCTGTTGCTGCAAAGAGTGTCATACACCGCTATTTCCGCAATGGCCTCCCGATCCGGCAGATATGTATCATATCCCAGCCAGTCAAAATAAAACAGAAGACCGGTGAAGACCCCCGCGGCCACCGTCAGGCCCATCAGCACCTTGTGGGCAAAAAATGCCCTGAACTCCATGTGGAAAATAATGTCCATTACACCAAAGGATACTCCGCCAGCCAGCACTGCTCCAAAGATGCCCCAGATAATAGCTGAATCACCTATCAAATAGAACAGCAGCCACCCGCCCATGGCCGCGGCCAGGGATACCGCAATCTGCAGCAGAAACCTTATAGGCTTAATCCTCAGACCCTGCTCCGCCAGCTCCGAAGGCCGCTTTAAATAGGCAAAGTAAGTGAGCGCTCCCAGCGCCAGGGCTATGACCAGATTGAGGATGCATGCACCCCAGAATAAGAATTCCTCTCCAGCCTCAAAACAGGCCACCCTGCGATACAGCAAAAGGATGGAAGAGACCAGAGGCGATGCATACGCCACATTATAGCTGACAAAATCACCAGGTCCCATAAAGGTATCAAAGTACATCATGCAGAACGCTTCCACCAGAAAATAGACGGAAAATGCCCCAACTCCCAGGGTTGCCGCCGTCACCATCGTATTCAGCACATTGCCGCACAGCATCACCGCCAGGAGCACCAGATGATACACCAGCAGGAATACCACAATCAACGTCAGAAGAGAAATAAGTGCATTGGCAGTGAGCCAGCCGCCTGTCACACATTGGGACGCTATCAGACTCTCTTCCTCGTTCATCACCAGACCGGCCAGCCTGCCCCTGATCGCGCTGAGTCTGCCCAGCCCCAGCAGCAGTGTGAACCCAAAGCTTACCAAAAAAGGCACAAACCAGATCAGAAAGCCGTTCAGCCAGTTTATCCAAAAGTAAGTGCTTCTTTTGACGGGAAGACTGTGCCAGGTGTCCACCATATTTCGGTGAAACACATAGCGGAAGCCGGACAATCCGACGATCAGAGCGCCTGCTATCGCAACAAAGCCGCCCGAAATCATTACAAATTCCAGAAAAAACTCCCCTGTCTCATTAGCCTGTCTCACCAGATACCCCACCGAACCAACCAAATCCATGCCTGCCCCATAACCTGTACCGAGCAGGTAGACAACAGGAATGGCCAGCATGTTACCCAAAACGGAAAGGGCAAGCATCCATATCTTATGCCTGAAATCCTCTCTCATCATCTTAAAAAAGCAGCGCTTTGACGTCATAGCCCTTCACCTCCGTTTCGCTGATAAATATTTCTTCCAAAGACAGCGGCAGCAGTTCGTAAAATACGGGATTTAAAAGCTCCATAAACTCCAGAATTCCTTCCTTATCTCCCCGCACTGTTACCGTGTACAGAGAGCCTCTGTTGTCCACAGTCACCACATCCAGGCTGTTTTTTATCTTCCGCAGCATCTCCTCCTCCCGGATGACACACTGGAGCTTGTGGATATTTAACTTCATGTCGTCGATGTCCTTCTCCAGCAAAATGCCTCCCCTGTGGAGCAGCCCCACATACTCGCAGATATCTTCCAGCTCTCTTAAGTTGTGAGAGGCAATGACCGGCGTCAGGCCCCTGGCGTCCATTTCCCTGACAAACAGCGACTTCACCGCCTGCCGCATCACCGGATCCAGTCCGTCAAAGGTCTCGTCGCAGAGAAGGTACTTCGTGCCGGCGCAGATGCCGCAGATGACGGACAACTGCTTCTTCATTCCCTTGGAAAAGGTGTTGACCTTCCGCTTTTCATCCAGTCCGAATTTTCCCATCAGGTCTCTCCACTTCTCACTATTGAAGGCCGGATAATAGGTTTTATACAGCTTCATCATATCCTTTGGAGTTCCGCTCCTAAAAAAATACTGGTCGTCGGAAATGTAAAAAACTTTCTCCTTCACAGCGGGATTGTCATACACCGGTTCCCCATCGATCAATATCTCCCCCGCCTCAGGTTTCAGCACGCCGCTCAGCATTCTCATAAAGGTGGACTTTCCCGCACCGTTGGTTCCGATCAGTCCGAACACATGCCCTTCCTCAATACGGGCGCTGACACCGTCAATGGCTTTGATCTCATCAAAGTTCTTGCATAAACCCTTCACCTCTATCATGCCTGCTGCACCTCCTCATATATTTGATTCAGCTGTCCGGCCAGCTGCTCTCTGGTCAGCCCTGCCTCCCTGGCACGCTCCGTCACAAGGCGCCATTCCGCCAGCATCTTTTTCTTCTTGCCCTCCCGCCACTCGCTTTCAGGCGCAACAAAGCTGCCCCTTCCGGACACGGTGTAGAGGTAGCCTTCCTGCTCCAGCTGGTTATAAGCCCGCTGGATGGTATTCGGGTTCACCGCCAGATCCATCCCCATGGCCCTGACGCTGGGCATTTTGGAATCAGTCTCAAGCGCCCCCCCCAGACTGAGGTGTTCCTGGTTTTGCTCGCCTTGCTCGTTGAG
>JAIDME010000462.1 GCA_029050705.1 Acetatifactor sp. | reverse complement strand
GTCGGCAGCGTCAGATGGGTCTAAGAGACAGATGATACGGGGTACCTGTATTTACTCGGCATTATGGGAGATAATGAACTGAACGATTTTCTTTTGCTGACAACAGGAATAATTCTTGCCTTCAGCAATGTGGTTTCCATGGAATATCAATACGGAGTGTGGGGCATATTGTGCGCAACGGCAAAGGGAAAGCGTGAGATCATGACGCGGAAAATTGCGGTGTGTATACTGTCAACCGCAATTTTTCTGACCCTGCCGCTTATCTGCAGATATGTCAGCGTCTCCTCAGTATTCCCTGTTCACGGTTTGTTCTTTGCGGCCGGAAGTATACCGTTTTATCAGGACTGGCCCTCTTACATACCGGCAGCCGGTCTGATCCTGCTGAAGCTGATTCGGCAGATGATATCCGGTTTTATCCTTACAACAGTCATACTTGTGTTTTCCGGCTGGCGAAAGAATCATGTGCAGGTAATCTTTTTCGGCCTTTTGATCCTTTGCGCGCCAATCATTTTAACAGTGCTGGGATTTGATTTCGCGCAGTGGTTTTCACTATATCCGCTGTATCATTCATAATTTCAGATGTGACAGAAATATACATTGTGGGGTATAATTCTAACATGACGTGCACATGGCATGTTTTTGGTGGTACGACAGGCGGGAAGGGAGCCGAAATGAGAATAGACAGACTGATAGGCATTTTATCCATTTTGCTGCAGAAGGAGCGGGTGACTGCGCCGGCGCTGGCAGAACAATTTGAAGTGAGCAGGCGGACAATAAACAGGGATATTGAGGAGTTGTGCAAGGCGGGGATTCCCATTGTCACCACACAGGGGACGGGGGGCGGCATTGCCATAATGGATGGATACAAGGTGGACCGCACTTTGTTCACAAATAAGGAAATGCAGGATATTCTGGCGGGGCTTCGAAGCCTGGACAGTATCAACGGAACAAACCGTTATGTACAGCTGATGGAGAAATTGTCTGCGGGGTCTTCCGATTTTATGGCGGGTGACCAGTCCGTGTTGATCGATCTTTCCTCCTGGTACAAAAATGCACTGGCATCCAAGATCGAGATAATAAGAAATGCCATTGAAGAAAAGGCGGAGCTTGAATTTTACTATTATTGCCCCAAGGGAGAAAGCGAGAGGGAAATAGAACCATACTATCTGATTTTTCAGTGGTCTGCCTGGTATGTATGGGGCTGGTGTAAAAAGAGAGAAGATTTTCGGCTGTTTAAGCTGAACCGTATGGAAGAGATAAAAGTCAACGGAAATACCTTTGAAGGAAGAAAATGTCCCAGGCCGGATTTAAGGGATAGAAACGTGTTTCCCGATGAGATAGAGGTGAAGGCGCTTTTTAAACCGGAGTACAGGTGGAGACTTGTGGAGGAATATGGGCCGTGGTGTTATACGGAGCAGGAAGACGGAAGGCTGCTGTTTCAATCAAACTTTACCAGCAAGGCTTATCTGTTAGAATGGCTTTTTTCCTTTTGTGATGGGGTGGAGCTGATAGAGCCCGGGGAACTGCGGGAAGAAATGAAAATGATAATAGATCGCATGAGAGATATTTATTGACATTGCCATTTTATTGTAACATAATTAGTTCAGACACTCAAAGACAGATTAGCGGCGTTTAGGAGACATGATAATGCATTTAGTCTATAACATTGATTTTGAACTGGCTGGACTGATATTTACTTTGATATTGTACATTCACTTTTGTCTGTACTATTCCGACCAATCTGAAATAAATAAGAAATTTAAGGCGTTAATGCTGTCTCTTATAATGGCGGAGTTTATGGACGTGATAACTGCTGTCACGATCAGTTACGGAAGTGTGATTCCTGTTGCATTAAATGTGGTGGCGAACACGCTTTACTTTATGTCATCATTCTATCTTTCATACACTTTGCTGCAGTATGTTGAAAGCTATGTACGCCGGAGTGAAGGCAGGAAGACAGGTATGTCGGTTCATAAGGTCATGCTGGGCATACATTTTATGCTGCTTGTCCTGAATATGTTTGCAGGGTACATATTTGGCTTTAATGAAAACGGGGAATATATTCACGGAAAACTGTATGTGCTTGTGTATTTTGTGCCTTTGTATTATCTTTGTGTTGCTACGTATGTACTGTGCAGAAACCTCAATCAGTTCAAGAAAAAGCAGATTTTTTCCATCAGCGTTTATATTTTACTGTGTATGTTTGGTCCTCTGATTCAGATGCTGTGGTTTTCCGATGTCCTTCTGTCGGTATTTACCTGTTCCATAGCCATTGTGGTTATGTTATTTTCCATGGAGACACCTGATTACCAGCTGCTGACAAAAACCCTCGCAGAGCTGGATGAGCTTCAAAAAAGCCTGCAGTATGAGGTGAAAAGGCAGACAAGAGTGGCGGAAGACAGGAGAGAAAAAGTTGAACGGCTGTCACAGCAGGTCATACTGACGCTTGCGAAAACAATTGATGCCAAGGACAGGTATACAAAAGGACATTCGGAGCGGGTTGCCGATTATTCCAGAGCAATAGCAAAAAGGATGAATCTGTCCGAGCAGGAGCAGCAGGAGATTTACTGGATGGGCCTTCTTCATGATGTGGGAAAAATAGGAATACCGGATACCATCATAAATAAAGCAGGAAAACTTACGGATGAAGAATTTCATATTATCCAAAAGCATCCGGTGATAGGTGTGGATATTCTGAGCACTATATCGGAGATCCCCGATATTTCAAGCGGTGCAAGATCTCATCATGAAAGGTATGACGGCTGTGGTTACCCTGACAAAACAGCGGGAGAGAATATCCCGCTTGTGGCAAGGATCATAGGAGTGGCGGACGCCTATGACGCCATGACCTCCAAAAGAAGCTACCGTGATGTCCTGCCCCAGGAAGTTGTCCGTGCAGAGATTGTGAAAGGCAAGGGAACACAATTTGATCCAAGGTGCGCGGAAATCATGCTGGAAATGATTGATGAGGATAAAGAATATAAGATGAAAGAGCATTAAAAGAGATTGTGATAGAATACAAGAGAGTTTCAGGTGACAGAAAGGCGGATATATGGCGGGGAGAATTTTGATCGTGGATGACGCGATGTTTATGCGGGGAGTGTTGAGAAGAATATTAGAGCAAAGCGGGTACGAGGTGGTCGGTGAAGCCTCAAACGGTATAGAGGCAATAGAAAAGTATAAGGAACTGAAGCCGGATCTGGTGACTATGGATATTACAATGCCGGATATGACGGGGCTGGTGGCCGTCAAGGCAATCAAAGAAATAGACAGTGATGCCAGGGTTATTATGTGTTCCGCCATGGGACAGAACGCCATGGTGATGGAGGCGATCAAAAACGGTGCCCTTGATTTCATCATTAAGCCCTTTCAGGCTTCTGCTGTTCTGGAAGCCCTGAGGCGGTGTCAGATATATGGCAGCAGGGATAATATATAATAGAGAAAAGGATTGATGGCTATGGCAAAGGTGAGGTTGGGAAGAACAGAGATAATGGCGGAGAAGAACGCCTTCGGTGCGCTGCCTATTCAGCGTATTTCCGTGGAAGCCGCGGTAAAACTGCTGCGCAGGGCATATGCGCAGGGCGTGAATTTTTATGACACGGCCAGGTGGTATACTGACAGCGAAGAGAAGCTGGGTGAGGCTTTTGAGGGCATGCGGGAGAAAATTTACATTGCCACAAAAACGGGAGCCGCCACGGCAGAGGAGTTTTGGAGAGATTTACATACCTCACTGACGAATCTGAGAACGGATTACATCGATATCTATCAGTTTCACAATCCGGCTTTCTGTCCGAAGCCGGGGGATGGCACAGGGCTTTATGAGGCTATGCTGGAGGCGAAGGATAAAGGTATGATCCGCCATATCGGTATCACAAACCATCGCCTGAATATTGCTCATGAGGCTGTGGAAAGCGGACTTTATGAGACACTGCAGTTTCCATTCTCCTATCTTGCATCCGAGAAGGATATTGAACTGGCAGAGCAGTGTAAGGCTGCGGATATGGGATTCATCGCCATGAAGGCGCTGTCCGGCGGTCTGATCACCAATTCCGCGGCGGCGTATGCGTTTCTGGCGCAATATGAGAACGTGCTGCCCATCTGGGGAATACAGCGGGAGAAGGAACTGGATGAATTCCTCTCCTATGTGGAGAATCCGCCTGTGCCGGATGAGGAGCTGTCAGCGGTTATCGCCCGGGACAGGGAGGAGCTTCTGGGGGATTTCTGCAGGGGCTGCGGCTACTGTATGCCCTGTCCTGTGGGAATTGAGATTAACAATTGTGCCCGCATGAGCCTGCTGATCCGCAGGGCACCCTCCGCCGCGCAGCTGACCCCTGAAATGCAGGAGAAGATGAAGCGCATTGAGGATTGTCTTCACTGCGGAAAGTGTAAGTCAAAATGTCCCTATGGCCTTGACACGCCGGGCCTTCTTGAGAAGAATTACAAGGACTACTGTGAGATCCTGGCCGGGAAGGCACTGTGACATTTATGCAAGGGATAATATTTGACAGCATTATCAGTTTTTTTGAGATGATGATATCCTTATATTTTGCTGCGGGAATTTTCGGCAATAAAATAAAAGGAAAAAGGGTGATACCTGCATTCATATTGTTTTCCGTTTTCGGAGCTGCGCTTTTAACATTTCGGGAATATGTGTTCATGCTCCTTCCTGACTTTGTACCGGCGGTGCTTATTTTCACCCTTTATGCCATTGTAATCTGCCGGGCCAGGTGGTGGGCTGCAGTGTCATGGGCATTAGTCAATTATTTATTCATAGGTATCATAACGATCAGTGTTAACTATAATAATATATTGAAAAAGTATCTGGCTTTATCCGTTGAATCGGAAGAGACATTCTATATTCCTTCAAGTATCCTTGTAAGGATAGGGCAGCTTCTGCTGTCGGAGATCATTTTGTGTGTATGGAAAAGGTTTCCGAAATCCTCAGTTGTTCATCGCGGAAGCCGGAAAATACTGATTGTTGCTACAATCAGTATTATTCTGCTTTGGACTCTTGTGGGAAAGGAATCTGATCCGAATGAGGAAGTTCTGTATTCCAACAGCCTTGTCTGCCTGTTGGTACTGGCAGTTAATATGACATTTCTGCTTTTTGATGAAGTTATTGCCAGGGAAAAGCATGTGGAGGAAGAACTAAGGACGCAAAATCAGTTGATAGCGCTGCAAATGCGGAGCCAGGATGAAGTAAACAATATGTACCAAAGCATATTATCACTAAAACATGACATGAATAACCATCTGCATACAGTATCCGGATATATGCAGGTCGGAGATTATGAAAGAGCACAGGAATATGTGAAGGAGATTGCGGGAGAAGTAAGCAGGATAAAGTCATTCCATTCAGGGAATGCTGCGGTCGATGCGCTGATCGGAAGCAAGACGGCGCTGGCTGAGATGAATAGTATCCGGGTTGATGTGGATATGGCTGTGCCGTCGGAACTGAAGATAGCAGATGGGGATCTGACAGTGATGATAGGCAATTTATATGACAATGCCATTGATGCGAATCTGAAGTTTACAGATGTGCATAAACGCTTTATACATATTAAAATATTGTTTGACAGCGGGAACCTGCTTCTTATGTTTGAGAACGCGGCTTTGGAGGAAGAAAGGTCCGGCAGCAGGAATGTCTGGTTTTCAACAAAAGAAGACAGTTCCAAGCATGGGTTTGGCATTAAGAATGTTGACAGAATCGTGCAGATGTATGGCGGCTATTGTGAAAGAGAGCTTAAAGATCATGTTTTCCGCTGCCGAATCAGGATGCCGGGTTAATAGATGGTATCATCCGCGTCCAAAATATGACAATCTGCGTCAGAAGTATATTTCGGTGTTTATTTTTGGTATACTGAACAAGGAGAATGACATCAAAAAGGGGCACCGTTAAATTATGCGAATTGCAATCTGTGAGGATAACAGGGAACATCTGGAGATTCTGGAAGAAATGGTAAATCGCTGGGCAAAAACAAACAATGAGCAGGTCGTCATTGGGCGTTATCAGTCTGCGGAGCAGTTCCTTTTCTGTATGAAGGATGAACCCCATTATGACCTTGCATTTTTGGATATCCAAATGGCAAAAATAAACGGATTGCAGCTGGCAAGGATGATACGGGAAGAAGACAGGCTGATTTTTCTTGTGTTTACAACAGCCCTGAAACAATACGCGCCAAAGGGATACGAGGTATCGGCCTTCCGGTATCTGTTAAAGCCTTTGCAGGAGGAAGAGGTCTTTCAGGCATTAACGAATGCAGGCAGTATGATTGAGGACAGGAAGAGGGAAGCCGTTATTATAACTCAGGGTGACGATTCACGCCGGATCTTTAAGGATGATATTTATTACATTGAAGTAGAGAACCATCATATTATCCTGCACTTAAAGGAAGAAACCATACGGTTTAAGGCAAAGCTGAAAGAGTTCGAGACGCAGTTCAGGGAGCCCTGGTTTTGCAAATGTCATCGCTCTTATATTGTGAATCTGAAGTATACAGGCAAAATCTCAAGGGAGGGAGTGGAAATGGAAGGCAAGGAGGTACTGCCCATAAGCAAGTCGCGGTGGGAGGCTCTGAACCATTGTTATATGGAGTATTATATGGCATAAAAGGCATCCTGAGGAGGATGCTTTTTTTGTGGAAATGATTATTCACGTCCGAAAATGAACAATTTACGTTTCTTTTTATTTTGTATGCAGACTGATTGTTATAATGATCTCATGTCGGATACAGAACATTCAGATGCAGCTGGTTTGATTCCGGCATACTAAAGTGTGCCAGAAAAATATGATGAAAAGGAGAAGATATCATGAAAAAGAAATATGTATTGGCAGTTGTGATAATTTTGACAATGGGAATGGCTGCCTGTTCCCTTGAGCCAAAAGAGAGCGGGGCTAATTCAGAAGCCGTCAGTTCAGAAGCCGCAAATACAGAATCTCTGAATACGGAATCCTCTGAGACAAACGCTGCCCGAAGTGACGAAAAGGAGGATTGGGGCGATCCCATTATAGCAGTTGTTGACAGGTATGAGAATAACATCATCGTTGCCAGGGATATGGATGATGAAGCTCTGCTTTACTATTTCTCAACGGAGGATGCCGAGGTGATTGAAGGGGATTCCCCTATTACCGCAGGTGACATAGTAGAGATCACATATCAGGGTGTGCAGGGGGACGAGGAGCATCCGGGCACCGCTGTAAAGGTTGTAGCGGAATCCATGATGTACCAGTGATGAGGAGGTGCTTTATGAAAAAAATGTGGAGGACTTTAGGAGTAATCTGCCTTGGGATTGTTCTTTTGACAGGGTGCGGAGATACAGGTATGATTTCCGGCATACAGCCGGCGGAGGTAGATGGACATGGAACAGAAAGTGGCGGACAGAGCGGTCAGGAACAAAGCGGTGAGCGGATCACGCTGACGCTGGGAACTTTGGGCGGCAGCCGGGGACAGCTGCAAAATGCAGTGGAAGCTTATAATGACCAAAGCGGAAAATTCTATGTTGAGATAGTGGATTATCTGCCTGAAGAGCTTGACAATGTGGTTTATGAGACATCAGCAGAGCGTTTCAGGATGGACATTGGCACAGGGAAGGGAACGGATATCATTGACCTGGCAGTGTTGGATGAGGAGATGCTGGGTTATCGTGGGATTCTGGCGGACCTTTCCCCCTTTCTGGAGGGGGAGGCGCAGGAGCGGTATCTGACCAATATTCTGGAGTGTGTTAAGACCGGAAATTCTCTGTATGAGCTGGGACCATCCTTTGCACTCCTTACGGTGTTTGGAAACAGTGCCGAGGTGGGCATGGAAAACGGCTGGACGCCGGAAGAAATGATGAAATGCTTTGAGGATAAAGGATGTGGTCCGGATGCGCTTGCCGGGTTTTACAGAGACCAGGGTGTGGCATCTACGCTGACAAGCAGTTCGCTGGAGGATTTTATTGACTGGGAGAAGGGAGAGGCGGATTTTTGCAAGGAGGAATTTTATCAGATTCTGAGATTTGGCGCGAAACGGGATGTTGTGGGTGTATCACGGATATCGGCAGAAAGCATAAGATCGGGAATACATCTGGCATCTTTTGATGGTATTCTCAGTGTGGCAGGTTATCAGCGGTTGATACAGCTTTTTGGCGGGAAACCGGCAGTGAAAGGCATTCCCTGCAGCACCGGCACCGGTGTGGCAGTCCGGCTTTATGATGCGCTGGGCATCAACTCTCATAGTGAATATGCTGAAGGAGCATGGGATTTCTTACAATTCTATGCGGAGGGAGGCTGGGCTAAAGATGACTGGTCCATAATAGGTTTCCGGATAAGCAGGGATGCCTATGAGAGACAGATAGAACAGGCTATGGTACAGGAGTATTATGAAGGGGAACCGCTCCCCAAGGGTTCTTTTGATGACGATGATGTGCCCTATGTCTATGCGGCCACCCAGGAGGAAGTCACAGCTGTGCGGGAGCTGGTGGCACTGGCTGACCGGAAAGAAGCCTACAATATGGTAATCAGTCAGATTATAGACGAGGAGGCCGGCGCATATAACAGCGGTGCGCAGACAGTGGAGCAAACGGCGGAAAAGATACAGAACCGGGTGCAGATGTACCTGGATGAGCAGAAACGCTGAATATCTTAAAATGACAGAGAATCCGGATGAATGCATGGATGCTTTGCCGACAGACAAAACAATTGATTTTCTCTCTGTATTGTTCTAAAATAGTATTCGTGAGAAGTCATACAGAGAGGAATTAACAGAATGCTGGTATTGGTCAAGACACCGATCACGTGTCTTTTACTTATGATATATATGACATTTTTCTATTATCGGAAACCACATATCCCGGTGAAATCAACTCAGGTATTTCAGCGGCTGATCATTGCGGCGCTGGTGAACTCGACTTTTGATCTGATCACAATTTATACGGTGAATCACCTGGATGTGGTTCCCGGCTATGTGAATCTTATCGTACATACGATTTATCTGATGTCCATTCTGGCGTTTATTTTTCTGCTTTTTTTATACATGCGGAGCTTTCTGGAGGCGAACCTGAAGTTTTCCGGAAAGGTAATGATGATCCAGAGCCTGCCTGCCATTCTGTCAATGGCAGGGATTTTCCTGCTGCCCATTACCTACGTTCACGGAGAAACAACAAACTATTCTCTTGGGCCGAAGGCATATGCACTGTATGGGAGTGTGGCAGTTTACCTGATCCTGATCCTGTATTACTGTATCCGTTACAGGGCACATCTGGACAGGGATAAGAGGATGGCGATCCTGCTTGCCGTGCCGCTCTTTGTGATCACGGCCGTGGTTCAGATAGCGATTCCTGAGACGCTGCTGGTGGTAGTCTGTGCCACGCTTATTTTCCTGGGGCTGGTCTTAAGCAATGAGAATTCGGAAAAGTATATAGATGATCAGACGATGCTGTTTAATCAATATTCCTTTGAAAGGGTGCTGGAGGAATTCGACTTTGACAGGCAGAGGCCTGCGATAGCGGTTTTCTGCTTCTGCAGGAAGGAAAGCAGTCAGAACTGGAACCGGGAGACACTGATCCTGAAGGATATTTATCGGGAACTTAAGCAGTACAGAGTGTACGGATACCGGGTCTGTGAAAACGGTGTGGTATTTATCAGCAATGCGGGGGGAAAGGCCCGGACCATACTGGAGCGTGTCAGGAGCAGTATTGAGAGCCTGTACGGAAAAGAAAGCATAGGCATTGAGACAAAAGTACTGGCGGGAGAAACTGCTGCAACAGGGCAGATATGTATGCGAAATATTGTTGCGTTTTGTACGGAAGCGGGCAACCGCCTGGCCTATATCGACTACCTGACAAATCTTTACAACCGCAATGCGCTGGAGAGGGATCTGCAGAAACGGCAGGAGTACGGATATACATATTATCTCATTGCGGATCTGAACAATCTGAAGAAGGTAAATGATGCAATCGGTCACTCGGCGGGAGATAAGCTGCTGCAGGACTTTGCGGTTCTGCTCAATGATACGGTGGGGGAGGACGGAAGGTCATACCGGCAGGGCGGAGATGAGTTTGTGGTTCTGTACAGAGGGGATGCCGGACAGCTGATAAGCAGCCTGGAACAGCGGTGCGAAAAGCATAATCAGTCCTGTGCGGTTTCACTCCGTTATGCCATCGGATACTGCCTGCTGGAGGATGAGAATTTCAGGGATATCGCAGACCAGATGATGTACGCGGACAAGAGGAAGAAAAAGCAGCAGAATGGCTGAGCCGAAAGGACGAAGACAGAAAATGCACTTTGTGACGGCGAAAGGAATCTTATCATCAAAAAACGGAATGAACTTATACCGCGGATGTTCCCACGGCTGTATTTACTGTGACTCCAGAAGCAGGTGCTATCATATGGAGCACGCTTTTGAAGATATTGAGGTCAAGGAAAATGCCATTGAACTGCTGGAACATGCCCTTACACACAAACGGAAAAAATGTATGATAGGCACGGGCTCCATGACGGACCCTTATATTCCCCTGGAAACGGAGCTCAGGAACGTCAGAAAAGCCCTGCAGCTGATACATGACCATGGCTTCGGATTTACAGTTATTACAAAATCAAACCGTATTTTGCGGGATTTGGACCTTCTGCAGAAAATAAACGAAAAGACAAAATGTGTCGTGCAGATGACCTTAACCACCTGTGATGAGGAGTTGTGCAGAAAGATCGAGCCGAATGTGAGTACAACGCAGGAGCGCTTTGAGGTGCTGAAGAAGCTGCGTGATGCGGGCATACCCACCGTTGTGTGGCTGTCTCCCATCCTGCCCTTCATCAACGATACGGAGGAAAATATTTCAGGTATTTTGGACATGTGCATGGAAGCGAAGGTCTATGGGATTATCTGCTTCGGCATGGGACTGACCCTCCGCGAGGGTAACAGAGAGTATTTTTATGAACAGCTGGACCGCCTGTTTCCCGAATTAAAAGAAAAATACATACGGACATACGGAAATCAGTATATCATCGGAAGTCCGGACAGCAGTCATTTGATGAATATATTTTACCGGAAGTGCAGCGAGAGCGGAATCGTTCATGATAACGGGCAGATTTTTAAGTATCTGCAGACCTTTGAGGGAAAAGAGGAAAACAGACAATTAAGCCTATGGGATTTCTAAGAGAATGAGGATGCAGAGGAAAAAGCAGATTTACGGCAGGTCAGAGGGGAGGCGGACAGGGTGGTTAAAATCCGCTGTGTGGTGGAGCGTATTACATATCAGAATCCGGAAAACGGATACTCTGTATTAAAATGCAGGGTAAAGGACTACAGCGATCTGGTGCCGGTGGTAGGTAATCTCCTGGACGCCAACGTGGGTTCCGTTCTTCTCGCGGAGGGAAACTGGAAGGTGGATGCCAAATACGGCAGACAGTTTGTTGCGGAAAACTGGGAGGAAACGCTGCCTGCCACTGTCTACGGCATGGAGAAATATCTGGGTTCCGGATTGATCAAGGGCGTGGGGCCAAAGTTCGCAAAACGCATCGTTCAGAAATACGGTGTGGATACTTTTGCGGTGATCGAGGATAATGTGGAGCTTCTGATAGAGGTTGAGGGCATCGGCAGGAAGCGGGTACAGATGATAGCGGAATCCTGGGAGAGGCAGAAGGAAGTAAAGAATATCATGCTTTTCCTGCAGGAGCATCAGGTGAGCTCATCCTTTGCGGCGAAGATATACAAGCAATACGGCAATGACAGCATTGCGGTGATGAAGGAGAACCCATACCGGCTGGCGGACGATATCTGGGGAATCGGATTTAAGACGGCGGACCAGATTGCCGGAAAGCTGGGATTCGGAAAGGAATCCTATGTGCGGCTTCGCAGCGGCCTTATGTATACGCTGTCGGAGCTTTCTAATGATGGACATGTCTATGCAGGAAAGCAGCAGCTCATCGACAAGGCTTCAGAGCTTCTGGAAGCGTCCCCCGAAACCATTATCATGACTATGGATGACATGCTTTTGAAGGGGGAACTGATTCAGGAGAAAGAAATAGTAAAAAGTGATGAAAAGAGGAATCCCGTCACGCCAATTTATCTGCCGCCCTTTTACTATGCGGAAATCGGCGTGGCAGGGAAATTAAAGAAGCTTGCCGCATCGCCTGCAGGCGACAGGCTCTATACAAGACTCACGGAAGCCAGAGCAAAGACAGGCAATAAAAATCTGTCGGTGGATGTGGAGGCCATTCAGGAAAAGGTTGGCATGACCTATGACGAAATTCAGGCGGACGCCATTCGGCAGGCGGCCACGGCAAAGGTCATGGTGCTGACCGGAGGCCCAGGCACAGGAAAAACGACAACCACCCACGGCATCATTTCCGCATACAAGGCATACGGACTGAAAATTCTCCTGGCGGCGCCCACGGGACGGGCGGCAAAGAGAATGACGGAGGCAACGGGGCTGGAGGCAAAGACAATTCACCGGCTGCTGGAGTGTAAGCCCCCGGAGGGCTATCAGAGAGACGAGGAGAATCCTCTGGAGGGAGATGTACTGATCCTGGACGAGTGTTCCATGATCGACATTATCCTTATGAATTCCTTATTAAAAGCGCTGCCATCTACAATGCGGCTTATTATGGTGGGAGATATAGATCAGCTTCCGTCGGTGGGGGCAGGGAATGTGCTTCGTGACATTATAGATTCCGGGAGTTTCCCCGTGATCAGGCTGACTAAGATTTTCCGCCAGGCTCAGACGAGCCGCATCATTATGAATGCCCACTGCATAAACGAAGGGAGGATGCCGGATATCTCCAACGGAAGAGATACGGATTTCTTCTTCATGGAAAATGAGGACGCGGAAAGCGTTGTCCCTCAGATCGTGGAGCTGGTTCAGACAAAGCTGCCCAGGTATTATCATGTGGAGCCTGCGCAGATACAGGTGCTGACTCCCATGCAGCGGGGGGTGGTGGGGGCCACGAATCTGAATCTTTCTTTGCAGGAAGCGCTCAATCCGCCGGAGCATGATATCATTATGCGGGGGAAGGGCAGAGCGACAAGCAGGGTGGCAGTGCCGAAGGGATGCCTGCGCCGGAGTGGATATGCGTTCAGGGCAGATGACAAGGTGATGCAGATCAAGAACAATTATGACAAGGAGGTCTTTAACGGAGACATCGGAATCATAGAGTCTGTCAATGCAGAGGACAGGACTCTGAAAGTCAATTTTGACAATCGCAGCATTGAGTATGACATTACGGAGCTTGACGAACTGGTACATGCTTATGCGACCACCATTCATAAGGCCCAGGGGTCTGAATACCCCATCGTTGTCATGCCGGTGCTGATGAATCATTATGTGATGCTTCAGAGGAATCTGATCTACACGGGGATTACCAGAGCGAAGAAGATACTGGTGATGGTAGGGACCAGAAAGGCGTTGTCCTACGCAGTGAGAAATGTAACGGTTACAAAGAGGAATACGCTTCTGAAGGAGAGGCTGGGAGACGACATGAATTTGAATAATTAAAGTAGTGAGAGGCCGCCGCTGTAAATTTATGCGGCGGTTTTTGTAGAAATTTTTGAAAACATGAGACATTTTCATAGGATGATTCGTATCTATAGTGG
>JAIDME010000461.1 GCA_029050705.1 Acetatifactor sp. | reverse complement strand
TTATAAGGATAATCAGGGATATCCGCTTCCTGTGCCAGCCAGACGTCGTACGCCGTCAGCTTGGACATGTCAATCTTTTTAATCAGCCACTCTTTGTTTCCGTAAATAACAGTTTTATGTCCCGCCTTCTCTATCGTATCCAGAAATGCCTTTGTAATATTTGTTCGCTCTGACTTACTCAGATCATCAATCCGTGAACTGTCGTTCGGCACCAGTTCCATATCATAGGCCACCGGATAGGATATCTCGTACTCTCCCAGATTTTCCAAAACCAGATTAGCCTCCTCTATGGCCTCCTCCTGCGTAATGGCCTGGGAGTAAAAATAGACACCCACATCAAGCCCCGCATCCGTAGCTCGCTTTATGTTTTCACTGAAATATTCATCCACGATCAACTGCCCCGTTCCATAGCCTCTTGCCCCTACACGAATCATGACAAAGTTAATCCCGGCCTTCTTCACCTTCACAAAATCGATATAGTCCTGCAGCTTTGAAACGTCAACACCTACATAAGATACCTGTTTGCCGTTCTCATAATATTTCATCCTGTCTGACTGACAGACCAGCCTGGTAAAATCATATTCATGCTTGGGAAGATAAGGGCTGATCAGCACCCACTCCTCCTTGCCGGCCCCATCCACCACCAGAGTATGCTTTCCGTCGGTAGCAGGATCATTCTCCACCTTCTCCTGCTCCACCGGTTCCTGAGGTTTTGCCGTCTCCTCTTCTTTAGGGGGATATTTGTCCCAGAAGTCCAAATCATCCGGATGCAGACCGCTCCCCGAGGGAATACTGTCCGGTTCCGGCGAAAGAATGACGGGAGACGTACTCTCCGGCTGCTGCGCCGTACCCTGAGTTCCGGGGCCGTTTCCTCTGCCTCCGCTGTTCGCCATAAGAACCACCACCAGAATAATAGCAATAAACACCGTTACCGCCACAATGGTCATGACTACTGTAGGTGTCATGCCGGAGTGGTCATCAAAATCGTCATGCAGTTTCATATTTTCACAATCGCTTTCTTGGGACACTTCTCCGCACAGGTGCCGCAGCCCGTACACTTCTCCTGGTCAATTGTGGCATTGAAGTCCGTCACCGCCACTGCCTGGCTGGGACAGTTCTTCACACAGATGCCGCAACCGATACATCCCGTCTGACAGGCTTTCATGGTAACCGGCCCCTTGTCTTTGGAGCTGCATGCCACCGCAAGCTTTGCATCATAAGGTATCATGGTGATCAGTTTCTTGGGGCACACGGCAATACATTTACCGCAGGCCTTACATTTCTCCTTATCCACCACCGCAACGCCGTTCACCACATGAATTGCGTCAAAAGGACAGACCTTAGCACAGGTGCCAAAGCCAAGGCAGCCGCTGTTGCAGGACTTGGGTCCGCCTCCGGGCACAAAGCTCATCATTCGGCAGTCCTCTATCCCGTAATAGTCATAATCCTGCTTCGCCTTCTCACAGTCTCCCTGACAGGCCACAAAAGCCACCTGCCTCACCGTGTTCTCCGCTTCCACACCCATGATTTCCGCAATTTGTTTTCCTACCGCATCACCGCCTACAGGGCAGGCGTTCACCGGTGCCTCCCCCTTTGCAATTGCTGCAGCCAGGCCGGAACAGCCCGCAAATCCGCAGCCGCCGCAATTATTTCCGGGCAGCGCCGCCAGCACTGCCTCTTCCTTCTCGTCAACCTTTACCTTGAATCTTATACCCGCAACACCCAGAAAGAGGCCGACAAAGATACCAACTGCACCAACCACTGTGGTGGCCGTAATAATTCCAATCCCGCTCATGTGCCATCCTCCTTTCTACATTGCTCCGGAAAGTGCCGAAAACCCGATAAAGGCGATTGCCATCAGCCCTGCTGTCAGCAGCACCATAGGCATACCCTTAAAGGACTCAGGCACATCGTTATACTCAATCTTCTCACGGATACCCGCCAGAATTACAATGGCAACGGTAAATCCCACCGCCGTGCCGAAACCCACCAGTGTCCCCATGCCGATTCCATACTCCGCCTGCTCATTGCTGATCGCAACGCCCAGCACTGCGCAGTTGGTAGTGATCAGCGGCAGATACACTCCCAGCGCCTCATAGAGGGAAGGCATTGATTTCTTCAAAAACATTTCAACAAACTGAACCAGTGCCGCAATGACAAGAATAAACACAATTGTGTCCAGATACTGTACATTAAATTTGATCAGCACAAATTTATTGATGGCTCCTGCCACAGCACTGGCCAGGGTAATGACAAAGATAACCGCCACCCCCATGCCTCCTGCAGTCTTCACCTTCCTGGACACCCCCAGAAAAGGACACAGCCCCAAAAACTGACTGAGAACAACATTGCTCACCAGGGAGGTACTGACCAATAACAGCAGGAACTCTCCGATTTTATGAATTCCCATGGCAACCATCTACTTCCCCTCCTTATCCAAATCCTTTATATTCGTGTCTTCACCATAGAAGCGCCTGCTGCAGCCCTGCTCAGAACAGTTCATACAGTCCTCACTGCAGCCGGAGCCTATTTTCTCATAAGGCTTTCCCGCCTTTTTCCGCTTTTCCTTGACATAGTTCTGCAGTGCCACCAGACATGCCAGCACGAAAAACGCGCCCGGAGCCTGCCCGAATATCATGATGGGCTTAAAAGAATCCGGCAGAAGCGCCAATCCAAACAGCTTTCCGGCTCCCAGCAGTTCCCTCACCGCGCCGATACAGGTCAGCGCAAAGGAGAAACCAAGCCCCATGCCGATACCATCAAACAGAGAAGCAACAGGCGGATTGGTATATGCATATGCCTCCGCCCGGCCCAGAATAATGCAGTTCACCACGATCAAAGGGATATAAACCCCCAGCGCCTTGTTCAGAAAAGGCAGGTATGCTTCCAACAGCAGCTGCACGATGGTGACAAAGGATGCAATGATCACAATAAACGCAGGAATACGAACCCTGTTCGGAATAATTTTCCTGAGCAGCGAGATGAATAAATTACTCAACGCCAGCACCACCATAGTGGTCAGGCCCATACCCAGTCCGTTGATAGCTGACGTAGTGACGGCCAGCGTAGGGCACATGCCCAGCATCAGTACAAAGGTAGGGTTTTCCTTGACAAAACCGTTGTAAAGTCTCTCCACAGCTTTATTCATTGACAGCACCTCCCTTCAGCAGTTCCAGGGCCACCTTAAGTCCGCCGTTTACCGCATTGGTGACAGCTCTGGTGGTGATAGTGGCACTGCTGATGACATCCACCTCATTCTCCGCCGCAGCGCCGTTTTTCGTATAAACAAAACTCTCCACCTTCTTCCCAGCAAACTGCGGGGTCAGCACTTTTGGGGCCTCCATGCCCAGTCCTGCGGTCTCGGAAATCTCCGTGATGGAAACGCCGTTCACCGTCCCGTCCGTCCCCACGCCCACATAGAGCACAATGTTGCCGCCATAGCCCTTGGCAGAGACAGACTCCACCACATATCCGTAGAGTGTATCGTTGTTATAGGCGGCAAATACTGTGCCGATCCTGACTTTGTTCTCCGCAAGCTCTGCCGTAAGCGTCTCATCCGGCACATAGCCTGTGTCCTCAAACTGCAGTTCAATTCCCTGCTCTTTTGCATCCGGGAACACTGCTATACACGCCTCCTGAATGGCCTTTTCCTGCTGAATTCTCCTGGGCTCCTTTGTCAGCTCATAGACGAACCCAAGCAGCAGTCCCGCGATCAGCGTAATGCAGAAAAGAATTCCTGCCTCCTTAAGCATTGTGGAAACATCACTCTTATTTTTCACTGCGTCTGCCTCCCTTCTCGTATCCGAAGGCTTTCGGTTTTGTAACTTTCTCAATCAGGGGCACCAGCAGATTGCCCAGGATGATAGCATAGGAAACTCCCTCCGCCCCTGAGCCGAAAACGCGGAACACTCCTGTCAGGAGCCCCAAAATGATTCCAAACAGATACTGCCCCCTGATAGTGATGGGTCTTGTCACATAATCTGTTGCCATGAAGAAAGCACCCAGCATCAATCCTCCGCCCGCCAGCTGTGCCGTGAGATACGCAGGTGAAATCCACTGTCCCTTTGCCAGGTCAACCACCACCAAAAACACCACAAAGGTCACTATGTAACTTCCGGGTATCCGCAGGTCAATGATTCCAAGCAGGATCAGGATACATGCCCCGATAACCAATGCTATGACGGAAGTTTCTCCGATAGTACCTGAAGTGCGCCCGATCACCATGTCCATCACATTGACCTGGCCGCCATTCTTTAAAACCTCCAGCGGCGTGGCACCTGTATAAGCATCACATTCAAAGGCTTTACCCGCCATGGCCGTCGGAAATGAAATCAACAGAAAACACCTGGCCGCCAGCGCCGGATTCATGAAATTCTGTCCCAGGCCGCCGAACAGCATTTTTACCACTAGGATAGCAAACACACCGCCAAGGGCCGCCATCCACAGCGGAATAGTCACCGGCAGGTTCAACGCAAGCAAAAGCCCGGTCACCACCGCGGAAAGATCGGTAATAGTCATTTTCTTTTTATACAGTCCGAACAGGAACTCCGTCAGAACCGTACTGGCAATCGTCACCAGAATAACGGCAACCGCTCTGGGGCCGAAATTATAGATTCCAAAGCCGGCGGCAGGCATCAGTGCGATAATGACAGCCAGCATGATACCGTTCGTCGTCACTCTGGAACGAACATGGGGATTTGATGATACTTTAAATAATCCGCTCATACCCTTCCTCCTACTTTTTCTTCTTTGCCAGCTGTATTTTGCGCATGGACTTAATTTCCTGAGTCAACGGCCGCTTTGCCGGACAGATAAAGCTGCAGCAACCGCACTCACAGCATTCCATCCCGTGATTTGCCAGAAATGCTTCCTCATCAAAATGCTCCGCATAGTCCGCAAGCCTGCTGGGAATCACTCTGCCGGGACATACCTCCACACACCGCCCGCAGTAGATGCATGGGCACGGCTCAATCGCCG
>JAIDME010000460.1 GCA_029050705.1 Acetatifactor sp. | reverse complement strand
ACGCTGCCGGCGCTGACCCAGACGGCGCTGCTGCATGTAAACGGGGAGCTTGCGGACCGGGAACTGGTGAAGCGCTTTCTGCATATTTATCAATCCAGCAGCCCATCCTATTTGTTGATGGCAAGCATCGACAATGCGCTGCATTATATTGAGAAAGAAGGCGACAGGGCCTTTGGGGAATTTCGAAGACAGTATGACAGGATGCTGGAGAGACTGTCTCAATGCAGGGTTTTAAGATTCCTGCCCGCCGACAGAGAGCGGCAGGATTTGGGGAAGCTGCTGATTTCCGTAAAAGATGCGGAAATGACAGGCAGACAACTCTACGATACGCTGTTGAACAGCTACAGAATACAGACGGAAATGGCGGCGGAAGATTTTGTCCTCGCCATGTTCACCATAAACGACAGACCGGAAGGCTATGAGCGGATGACGGCGGCGCTTCTGGAAATAGACGGCAGCATGAGGGGATGTAAGAGTCTGGAAGACCGGAAGAAACAGGGGAATGTTTTTCAGGGCTGGTTGTGGCCGGAAAATCCGGATGCAGGCGGATGTACGCTGACGGCGGCCTGGGACGGGAACAAGGAGGAAATTTCCCTGGAAGAAGGAGATGGAAGATTTGCAGGAGAGTTTGTGAATCTGTATCCGCCGGGAATTCCGTTGCTTGTCCCGGGGGAGAGAATAACAAAGGAATTATGTCAGAGAATTCATAACTGGCTGCAGCAGGGGCTGACTGTTCAGGGAGTACGGCTGCAGGAGGGAAAGCATCTGATTCAGGTGCTTGAAAATGGCAGATGAACAGGTTTGCGGCAGCGCTTGTGTCTGTGCAGGCCTGTGAACACATATGAATCGGCGCAGAGAAATGCGCGGAAACGGGGGAAATATGAGAAAAACAAAAATAGTTTGTACAATCGGACCGGCATGTGAGTCGGAGGAGCGTCTGCGTCAGCTGATGCTGGCGGGGATGGATGTGGCGAGATTTAACTTTTCCCATGGCACTCACCAGGAGCAGAAGGAAAAATTCCAGCGTGTATTGAAGGTGAGGGAAGAGCTTGGTCTTTCGGTTGCAACTCTTCTGGACACTAAGGGGCCTGAAATCCGGCTCCGCGATTTTGAAGGCGGAAGAGTTGAACTGATAACGGGCAGCCGCTTCATTCTGACTACGGAGGAGATGCTGGGAACTGCGGAAAAGGCGGCTATCTCTTATAAAAATTTAAAAAACGACATATCTGTCGGAACAACTATCCTGATTGATGACGGTCTGATTGAACTGAAGGTGGAGGAAATCTCAGGTGAGGACATTGTCTGCAACGTTATCAACGGCGGTTTTGTATCCAATCACAAGGGCGTCAATGTGCCGGGAGCAGTCCTTTCCATGCCATATATCAGTCAGGTAGATATGGAGGATATTCTCTTCGGAATCGAGATGGGCTATGAGTTTATCGCTGCTTCCTTTGCGCGCTGCAAGGAGGATATCCTGGAGGTACGAAAAATTCTGGATGACCATGGCAGCGACATGAAGATCATTGCAAAGATTGAAAATATGCAGGGTATCAATAACCTGGAAGAGATACTGGAGGTTTCCGACGGCGTTATGGTGGCGAGAGGCGATATGGGCGTGGAAATTCCTCTGGAGGAGGTGCCTGTACTGCAGAAGAAGATGATCAAACTGGCGAATGCCCGGGGTAAGCATGTTATTACGGCCACGCAGATGCTTGAGTCCATGATTCACAATCCCAGGCCCACCAGGGCGGAAGCAACTGACATTGCAAATGCGATTTATGATGGAACCACCGCAATCATGCTGTCGGGGGAGAGCGCTGCGGGGAAATATCCTGTGGAAGCGGTAAAAACTATGGCGAGAATCGCAGAATGTGCCGAAAAAGATATTGACTACCGTTCCAGAATGAGGAGGGAAGGTAATGGCGGCAAGACGGAAATAACCAACGCCATCGCCTATGCCACCTGTTCCGCTGCCATGGATCTGGAGGCTGCCGCAATCATTACCGTCACCATGTCCGGGTATACGGCGGAGGCCATTGCCAGGTTTAAGCCGGGCTGTTCCATTATCGGCTGCAGTGTGAATGAAAGGGTGTGCAAACAGCTTAATCTGCTGTGGGGCGTGAGCCCGCTTTTGCTAAAGCAGGAGAGCAGTACGGACGAGCTGTTTTCGGATGCCGTGGCGGAAGCAAAAAAGGCGGGATATGTCAAGAGCGGGGATGTGGTTGTCATCACTGCGGGAGTGCCCCTGGGAGTGGCCGGAACCACAAACATGATTCATGTAGTAGAGGTACAGTGAGAGCATGGGAAAAATCGTATGCCTGATGGGCAAGAGCTCCACCGGAAAGGACACTATATTTAAGCGCCTTCTGGCGGACAGAGAGCTGGGGCTGAAAAAAATCGTACCTTATACCACCAGACCCATTCGGAGAGGTGAGAGGGACGGGGTGGAATATTTTTTTAAGAGCGAAGAGGACTTTCTGCAGCTGAAAGAGCAGGGAAGGATTATCGAGGACAGGGAATACCACACCTTTCATGGTCTGTGGAGATATTTTGTGGCGGATGACGGGCAGATAGAGTCATCCGGCAATTATATCATGATAGGTACTCTGGAGGCATATCGGCATCTGCAGGATCATTTTGGAGCGGACAGGGTTCTGCCGGTTATGATAGAATTAGATGACGGGGACAGACTTCAGCGCGCGCTGAACAGGGAGCGGAAGCAGGAGCAGCCCAGGTACGAGGAGATGTGCCGCAGGTTTCTGGCGGACAGTGAAGATTTTTCCGAGGAAAAAATAGCGGAAGCCGGAATTACAGAGCGCTTTGTCAATAACAATCTGGGGCAGTGCCTGGAGCACATCAGACAGTACATAACAGTTCAGACAGGACACTGAGCTGTTGCGGATAACCTTAAACAGGGGAGGGCCGGCATATGGAAATTAAGGTAAATCAGGTCAATCAGGCGACGCCTGTTGAGCAGACAAAAGAACCGCAGCCTACGGACGGCACTTTTAAGTTTATGCTTGCCAGCCACATTGAGGAGGCGGAGCTCCAGACAAAACTTCAGACCCTCATGGAGGAGATTACCATGCAGGGTAATAAGCTGGCAAAGAGACGGGATGTAAAGGACATGAGACATTACCGGGGACTTGTTAAGGAATTTTTAAATGAGGTGGTAACGCATTCTCACTCTTTTTCCAGAGAGAATTTTCTGGACAGGAGGGGGCGTCACCGGGTCTATGGGATCATTCGTCTGGTGGATGAGAACCTGGATCAGCTTGCACAGGAACTGATGAAGGACGAGAAGGACAATCTGGCAATCCTGAATAAAATTGGGGAAATCAGGGGACTGCTACTGGATATTTTTATGTAAAAGGTACGAGGGGGATAAGATGGCGGGATTTCAGGACATTATAGGGCAGGAGCAGATTAAGGAGCATTTGAGGAACGCGCTTTCCTCGGGAAAGGTTTCCCATGCGTATATAATCAATGGGGAAAAGTCCTCCGGCAAGGAGTTTGTGGCAAAAGTTTTTGCCATGGCACTGCAGTGTGAGAAGGGGGAGGAGGAACCCTGCCAGGAATGCCATTCCTGTAAGCAGGCGTTATCGAAGAATCACCCTGATATTATCTATGTGACCCATGAGAAGCCCAATACTATCAGTGTGGATGATATCCGGGCGCAGGTAAACAATGATGTGGCGATCAAGCCTTACAGCGGTCCGCATAAGGTATATATCATCAACGAAGCGGAAAAGATGACTCCCCAGGCGCAGAATGCCATACTGAAGACACTGGAGGAACCGCCCGCTTACGCGGTCATCCTGCTGCTTACCGCCAATGTGGACTCTCTCCTGCCTACGATATTAAGCCGCTGCGTGGTGCTGAATATGAAGCCGGCACCGGACGAGTTGATAAAGAATTATCTCATGGAGCAGCTGCAGGTTCCCGACTACAAAGCAGAGGTCTGTGTGGCATTTGCCAGGGGTAATGTGGGCAAGGCAAAAGCGTTAGCCTCCAGCGAGGACTTCGAGAATGTGAAAGCGGAGGCTCTCTCGCTGCTGAAATACATACGCGATATGGAACTGAATGAAATCATCGCGGCGATTAAAAAGATTACGGAGTACAAGCTGGAAATCAACGATTACCTGGACATCTGTGCCATCTGGTACAGAGATGTGCTTTTGTTCAAGGCCACCAATGATGTGAACCACCTTATATTCCGGGAGGAGATTCAGACCATTCGAAAGACTGCCCAGCGAAGCAGCTATGAGGGGATAGAGACAGTCATCGAAGCACTGGAGAAGGCGAAGAGACGTCTGGATGCAAATGTCAACTTCGAACTCACCATGGAGCTTTTGATGCTGACGATACAGGAGAATGGATGAGGATAATAGATTTAGTTAAAATGTGCCGATATGAAGATGTGGAAAAAGAATTAAAAGCACATTACGATGACTTTCCCAAAGAAAAAAGAAAATTTCGCAAACTCTGGTCGAAGCTGAGCACAATGACAATAAAAAATGTCATCGATGAGGAATGGTATCTTTATGTTTTTGCCGGCAGGGATGAGTTTGATGAAGAGGATGAAGAGATATATTATGATGCAGGTGCATACCAAAAAGGGGATGAAATGTTATGTTCATTAGGCGCAACGCCGCATGAAGAATTTTTGCAATACCTGGTAGATGAGAATACGCTGAAAAAATTTGCGCCGGAGTCAATCCTGGCGCATGCCCTGTGGGAATTAACAGCTTATAGTTTTGAAGAGAAGTTTGATTAAACTTATTATACGAGGAGAATATAATGGATCTGACAGCATTAAAATGGACAAGAGAACCGGAAAACTACAAGATAGGATCAGACATGGTCGAGATTGTCACAAAGCCCCACACAGACCTGTGGCAGAGGACATATTACCATTTTCAGAATGACAATGCGCCTGTCCTTCAGATGGAGACGGAAGAGAAGTATTTCAGCTTTGTGGTCAGGACGGATTTTACAGAAAGTCATCACAGGTTTGATCAGTGCGGTATTGTAATGTACCTGGAC
>JAIDME010000046.1 GCA_029050705.1 Acetatifactor sp. | reverse complement strand
CTTTTTCAGTTTGGCGGCTTTGCTGGTCCGTTATGTCGACAAGGATATGGATTATCTTACGACTCCTGTGATAATCGGAATTGCGGCTGCGGGTGTGATTGCGGGTCTGGGCTGTCTTCTGGGGAATATTATAAAGATTAATTCAAAAGTGAATAAGACTTCCACAGGTATGCAGGGAGGCCTGCCGGTTATTGAATGGGAGTCGGTGCAATATCTTTTGGATGAGAACTGAACGGAAAAGGAAAGGCCTGCAGCCTATAAAAGCTGCAGACCTTTTTTTTCGGCTTCCGCCATGACCTCCTCAGGCCACAGAGAGCATTGTACTTCACCGATATGTGCCTTTCGAAGGAAAAACATACAGATGCGGGACTGACCGATGCCGCCGCCGATGGTGTAGGGCAGCTCGCCGCTTAAGACCGCTTTATGGAAAGGCAGGTCAGCGCGTTCAGGGCAGCCGGCTTTCTGCAGCTGTTCCTGAAGAGATTTTTCGTCTACCCGGATACCCATGCTGGAAAGTTCCAGGGCAATGTCCAGAACGGGATAATAGACGATTATGTCCGCGTTCAGCGCCCAGTCGTCATAGTCCGGAGCGCGTCCGTCGTGGGGCTCGCCGTTTTCAAGCACGTCTCCGATCTGCATGATACAGACGGCACCTTTTGCCTTTGCGATATAGTATTCCCGTTCCTTCGGTGTATAGTCGGGGAACATTTCCTCCAGCTCGGATGTGGTGATAAAGAAAATATCATGGGGGAGGATTTCCTCGATGTAGTCATAGTGTATGGACATATATTTCTCAGTCTTGCGCAGTACCTTGTAAACGGTTCGCACGGTATCCTGCAGGGTCTCGATGCAGCGTTCCTCTTTGGAGATGATCTTCTCCCAGTCCCACTGATCCACATAGACGGAGTGGATATTGTCCGTCTCCTCATCCCTGCGGATAGCACTCATATCCGTATAGAGTCCTTCGCCCGGGCCAAAACCGTATTTTTTCAGGGCGTAGCGCTTCCATTTTGCCAGGGACTGTACAATTTCTCCTTCTCTGCCGTCCTGACATTTGATGTCGAAGGTGACAGGACGCTCCACACCGTTTAGGTTGTCATTTAGACCTGACTCAGGGGCCACAAACAGGGGAGCGGACACACGCAGCAGGTGGAGCCGTTCCGCCAGCAGCGTCTGGAAGAAGTCCTTTACCATTTTAATGGCAATCTGCGTGTCATACAGATTCAGTTCAGACTTGTAATTTTTAGGTAATGAAAAGTTTTTCATGAGTTTAACCATCTTTCTATATGTAATGTTCCTACTGTAGTATACATACTTTACATCCTGTTTTGCAACACTTTTTTTACTTGCAAAACCAGAACATATGTGCTATTCTGGTATAGAACAAATGTTCTGACCGGAGGAGCAGGAAAATGGAGTATTCCGTAAAGGAAAGCAAAGCGTCAATTATGGATAAACTGGGCATTCTCGCAGATGCGGCCAAGTATGATGTGGCGTGCACCTCCAGCGGTGTGGATCGGAAGGGCACAGGCGACAGTATCGGCAACTGTGTGGCAGCCGGTATCTGCCACAGCTTCAGCAGCGACGGCAGATGTATTTCCCTCCTTAAGATTTTACTTACCAATCATTGCATTTATGACTGTAAATACTGTCAGAACCGCTGTTCAAATGATATTCCCCGGGCCGTATTTACTCCGGAGGAAATATGTACTCTGACCATGGAGTTCTACCGCAGAAACTATATTGAAGGATTGTTCTTGAGCTCAGGTATTATGCGGAATCCGTCCTTCACCATGGAATTGATTTTTCAAACGATATGGCTGTTGCGGAACAAATATCGCTTTAACGGCTATATCCATGTTAAGGCCATTCCGGGAGCAGACCCCAGGCTGATCCAGCAGACGGGTTTTCTTGCGGACAGGATGAGCGTTAATCTGGAGCTGCCCACGGCTGAGGGGCTGCAGGCCCTTGCGCCAAATAAGAGCAGAAAGACTATATTGGCACCCATGCGCCAGATTCAAAACGGAATTCAGGAAAACAAAAATGATTTGGTACTGTACCGGAATGCACCGAAGTTTGTGGCAGGGGGACAGTCAACTCAAATGATCATAGGGGCCACTCCGGAAAATGATTTTCATATTATTAATGTGGCGGAGAGCCTGTATCAGAAGTTTGGCTTAAAGCGAGTCTTCTATTCAGCCTTTGTAAATGTGACACAGGACAACGCTCTGCCGGCGCTGCCCGTAGGA
>JAIDME010000459.1 GCA_029050705.1 Acetatifactor sp. | reverse complement strand
TCCCCAACTTTATATTTCCCGATTTCTTTATATACCCTCGTGGTATAACAATACCCCAGTTTATTTAAATAATTTTGAATTGACTCATATTCATGTTCAGGGAATGATATTTCTTCAAACATACAATACACCTCCCGATAGATTATTTTATTCCTCTATTGTCTCATATTGATGCGGCACATAAGGCAAGATCGCCCATGTAACATCATCAGCCGAAATGCTTTTATGCTCTAATTGTCTATATCCCACAGTTGCATGCTCACAGGGATAATTTTCACACTCAAAGCAATTGTTCATCTGGTTTTTATGTAAACAGTTTAGCGGTTCACACAACTCACTGCCCTTGCCGCAACAATGACAACCCGATGTATCGCATCCTGTGCAGCGCATACTCCAATCCGAATTACCGTACACGGCATTCAAATGAGGGATGAGGATATCCCTGAATTCTTCGGTAATGCCGGTATAATGAACACATAAGTCACATCTGTGTCCGCATTTGCCAAACACAGCATTTTCTTTTGACAAAGGTTTGCGGTTTGGTTTTTTCTTAATAAGTATCAGCCTCTTGACCACCTCAAAAGTATCCGGATCATTGACACGGATTAAGAGCCACTTACCATCATGTAAAGTTCTTTCATTATCATAAAGCGTCTGTATTTCTATTGGGAATTCATTCTTTACAGCTTCAAATTTCTCTCGCTCTGCTTTACCGAGAATTATTTGAAAATCATAGTGATCTTTATGCAGATTTACAGACACAATTGTTTTCTTGCCCTGACGAAATTTCAGGCAGGGAACGTCATAATACATTCCCGCCACCTCATCAAGCCGATAATTACCACGCATAAATTTTACAATTTCTAATCCAACTTTTTCAAAATCATTCATTATGAACTTCCTCCCAGTCAACAACTCCGCTGCAGGCAGCGGGGTATTCGGTTTCATTATATGTAAAACCGCCCTTTCAGACGGTTCCCCTGTAAAATCGAATAGTAAATTTTGCGCCTTGAGGCACCTGGTTTTCCGCCTTGATCGTACCGTTCTGTACCGTAATGATCTTTCGCGCCAAAGCCAGACCGATACCGAAACTCTTGTCACCGGAATCCTTTCCTTTATAAAAGCGCTCGAAAATATGCGGGAAATCTTCCTTCGAAATTCCGCTGCCATTGTCAGAGATAATAATTTCCGTATACAGCGCATTGTCCGATGCACTTATTTCTATGGTTCCGCCTTCCGGCGTGTGCTCCATGCAGTTCTTGACAATATTTGTGATTGCCTCACAGGTCCATGAAACATCACCGAAAAACATTCCTTCGGCAGACACCTTCAATGTCTGATTACGCAGATCCAGCGGAACCAGCAAAGATGCCGTCCCTTTTCGAAGCAGCTCCCCCAAAGGTACACGCTCCCGCTTGAATTTAGCCGTCCCTGCGTCCAGCCTGGAGATCTTCAGCAGGGCAGTGATCAGCCAGTCGATCCGATCCAAAAGCTCATACAGCTCGTGGGATAATTTCTGCCGCCGTTCCTCGGTAATATCGGGTTCGGAAAGAAAGGACACAAGCAGGTTTATCGAGGTAAGGGGCGTGCGTATCTGATGAGATATATCCGCGAGAGAGTCCGCAAGATAAACCTTATCGTCCTGCAGGCTCTGCTGCTGTTCCCGCAGACGGACAGTCATTTTATAAATCTCACTCTGCAGGATGTCAAGCTCTCCCTCGGAATACTCTTCGAGAGCAATCTGCCGGTCCCCGTGCAGAATCCGGTCTATATCCGCCGCAAGTCCGGAAATACGTTTATATCTTCCGTATGTAGCAAACAGCCAGATGAGAATAAACACTGCGCATACCGCAAGCATAAACAGCCCGAAACGCCGTTCCCACACAAATGCCGTTATTGATGCCGCCGCAGCGGCTATGCCGTACAGCAGCAGTGTTTTTTTGACTTCAGGATTCCTGAATATATCCATCATTAATCAACCTTATAGCCGAGTCCGCGAACCGTCTTAATGATCGCCGGGTTCTGTGGATCGTTCTCTATTTTTTCCCTGAGCCGCTTGATATATACTGTCAGAGTGTTATCATTTACAAATTCGCCTGCTATGTCCCAGATTGATTCCAGGAGCTGCGTCCTCGTGAGAACTGCCCCGCGATTATTGAGAAATACAAGAAGCAGGCGATATTCAAGAGCCGACAGATACAAATCCCTGCCGTTTTTGCTTGCGGTGCCTTTTACAGTATCCACTGCCACCTCGCCAAGATGGATCACTGAGCCTGCGCCTCCGGTAAGGCGGAGAATATTCTTAATCCTCGTCACAAGCTCTCTCGGCCTGAAGGGCTTGGGTATCTGTCTCTTACACATCT
>JAIDME010000458.1 GCA_029050705.1 Acetatifactor sp. | reverse complement strand
GCAATTACCTGCATGGACAGTTTTAACTCTCCCGTAATGTCAGAGGCTTCCATCAACACATCAGGCCGCTTCTCCAGACAGGCCAGTATATAGGATTTCGCCCCGGAAATGTCCTTCTTCGCAAAATAGGCCGCCAGCCGTTCCTTCGTCTCCGTCGTCTCCCGCTTCTCGTCGGTCATGCCCACCTTGCACTCATAAACTCGCAGGCCCTGCACCTGTGTCCAGACATACAGAAGAAACTCAGAGATAAATCCATAGACCCGCTTGTGATAATCGTCGTAGCCGGAGGCGTCGATCTGTGCCTCCGCCTTCTCAAAAAGAGAAAAAAGCCATTCGAAGTTCGAGTCATATATCTCCTTTTTGCAGTCATCCAGGTCTTTCGGGGAAAATACCCGCCCCACTCGCTTTTCGCATTCCGCCATGACTGTTTCCCAGACCTCCCGGTTTACTTCCGGGTTTTCCGTTTCCGCCCGGCCGGCCTCCTCCAGAAAAAGGTCAAACTGAGGCTGTCCCGCATTCATCCCAAAATAGTGCAGCTCATATTCAGTCCCATAGCCCTTCCGCCCGTTCCAGCACAGAGTACCGTCCTCACAGACATAATCCGAACCTTTACGGGAGTTTACCTTCTCCACACCCCAGACCTTCAGGGGCGCGAACACATATTCGGTGCGGATATCCCCATACCTGATATCCGCCCTGATTTCTTTCAGATAATCCCCCTGATACTGCATGTTATAATTCTTTACCGCATACAGTGTCTGCGCCGTATCCAGAAAAGCAGCATCGTCATATCCTTCCTGCGTCTGACTCCATCCCCTCCCGTCAAAATTATCATATACCGCTCCCGTCAGATACAGATGGTCTACGGCCGTGGATTGCACCTGTACCTGCATGATTTCCCGGGAGGACTCATGTAAATCTCCCCCTACGTCACTCTCTCGGCTAAAACCGGTAAACGCCATGCCGAAACCTTCCCGATTACCCCATTTTATATTTTGGATATAAGCCAGAAAAGGCTCTTTGAGCTGGTGATATATATTTTTTGCCCACATCCAGTCATAGGGCTTCTCCGGCACCGGCATGACTGCCAGCAAAATCAGATACAAGGCCAGAAAAGGCAGAATCCAAAAAGTATGAGCCTCACGGCTGCCCCTTTTCCCCCGCCGCTTTTCCCAATGCCTCTGCACACGTTCTTCCCAGACAATAAGAACGTAGCAGATCAGAAACGCCACTCCGAAATGGTTCATCTTCCGTCCGGTCAGCAGGCAGAAAACCAGGATCCCCGAGAGAACAACAGCCGCGCCATCCTTAAGTAACGGCACTTTCTCAAAAAGAATCTGCAGCAGATAGCATCCTCCCGCAAGCATGGCAGTCTGTAACAGTCCATATCCCAATTCCCATTCCCCGGGCGCCGACCCTCTCCCCAACAGCCAGGGAAAGAAAGACTGCCAAAAAGCGACACTGCCCCCGGATCCCGCCGCCATGGCTGCACACAGGAAAATTAACAGGACAGCCAGACAAATGATCCTGCCCCTGGCCGTCATATAGTTTATACACGCCATCAC
>JAIDME010000457.1 GCA_029050705.1 Acetatifactor sp. | reverse complement strand
AGATCTACTCGCGTAAGTTCGTCGGCAGCGTCAGATGTGTATCAGAGACCGGACTTTTTACTGCGGTGCAGATATGATATACTTCACATTTTTCAATCGCCTTTTTCATGTTCTCTTTTATCATATCCGGTGCTTTCATCGCTTCCTGGGCCTGCTCTAATGTAACAGGCTGATCGATATTTTTCAGCAGAGCAGCAATGTTTTTGCAGGTATAAAATGGCGGCTTCGCGGAATCCCAAAACGGGTGTGTGATGCGGTATTGATTGGAAGATGGATCAGTGCCGCAGGGGATCATCTCCAGGTCGAGCCTGTCCACATACCGCATGGCGCACTCTTTGATCCTTTGTGTGCCGGTGTCGTTTTCCATATTTGTTTGCCTTTCTGCCCGTCAGGGCTGATGAAATCTGATACTGGCCGGTAAACGAGAGGAGAGTCCCTCGTCCTGCACTTTTCTCTCCGCGTCAGCAAAACTATCCCTCCTTACATAATCTTCATTTCTGCTCCGTATTGTACAGCATCTGTGCGGTTTCTGAACGGCTTGTTAGCCCTGTCGGATCAAGCATTCCATTTCCTTTCCCCTCCAGAATACCCCTTTCCGCCGCCCAGCGCCCAGCTGCTGGCCTGATCTGTGTCAACGAAATACAGTTCCTTGTCGGTAGCGGCTGGCTCTCGGTTGTACCGCCACAGCATCACTGCCAACTGTTCGCGGGTAATAGAATCGTTCGGACCGAAACGTCCATTACCATAGCCGGTCACAATTCCCTGTCTGCTCTGCTGGTGCTGGCTCTGCCGGCATGGAAGGTGCAGTCGTCGAAGTCGGCTTACTGCTGCTGGGACGGTGACTGCATCGTCTTTGATCGATTTGCCCCCAGCAGCAGCTTAAATATTGGCCCTTCCAGCGGTGACAGTATCTCCAATTCGGTGGGAAGTTTTTCCATCCTTTCACTCCTCTTTCATTTTTTCTGGTTTCTTATTCCGGTCAGCATTATCCTCCAAGTCACTTCATTTACTGGATTTTTCTTGCAAAATAATCCATTTTTTTACAGTATAGAGCAGGTTCTGCCTAAAGTCAACAGCATATTCCTCTTATATTTTTCGCAAAAGCGGCTGAATGCCAGTAA
>JAIDME010000456.1 GCA_029050705.1 Acetatifactor sp. | reverse complement strand
TCTTCGGGTACTTGGATCTGTCTTTTTCTAAGCTGTCAGCACATGGCATGATGTTATTTGCCATAAGCAAGGAAAAGCTGCCGGTCAAGGAGATGACAAAGGAAGAAGTCACGGAGCTGGAGTTGCCCACGCCTTCCAATGGGGAGAGAGAAGCGTGCTGGAAATATTTTTCCCAAAATTATTCCCTGTCACCGGAGGTGGATCTGCTGGAAATGGCCACCAAATTCCTGTTTACCCCGGGAAAGATCAAGGCGGCGCTTCATCAGGCCAGAAGTTTTGCCACCATGGATAAGGAGATCAGCATCCCGAGAGACACGCTTTTTAAGGGCTGTAACAACCAGATGAGTTCGGAGCTGACTCAAAAGGCTACAAAGATAAAGGCAAACTTTGGATTTGAGGACATTGTCATGAACCACGACCAGAGGGAGACTCTGGAACATGCCATAGACCAGATGAATTTCAGAAAACAGGTTTATGACAACTGGAATTATATAAAGAAATATCCTTACGGGCGGGGACTTTCCATTCTGCTGTTCGGAGCGCCGGGAACGGGAAAATCCATGTGTGCCCAGGTAATCGCACATGAACTGAACCTGGAGCTGTACAGGGTGGATCTGTCCAAGGTTATAGATAAGTATGTGGGTGAAACGGAGAAATCTATCTCCATGATCTTCCGCGAGGCTAAAAAATGTAATGTGGTGCTGTTTTTTGACGAGTGTGATACCCTGTTTGCCAAGCGTTCCGATGACGGCGGCAGCAACCAGGCATCCAACAACAATAAAACGGCCCTGCTTCTTCAGGAAGTGGAAGCTTATGACGGCGTGTCCGTCCTGGCAACTAATTACAAGCACAACATTGACCCGGCGTTTTTCAGGCGGATGAAATACATTGTGGAATTCCAGTTCCCCGACCCTGATACCAGGGAAATGCTGTGGCGTACCACGATTCCGAAGGGTACTCCTTTGGGCGAGGATGTGGATATCCGTTTCCTGGCGGAAAAGTTTGAGTTTGTAGGAGGAAATATCAAGAACTGTATCCTGAACGCGGCGTTTTTGGCGGCTGCGGACGGGGACGGCAAAGAGGTATGCATGAAGCATTATCTCCAGGCTATCCGCTATGAGTTTGTCAAGACAGGAAAAGTATTTACCAAATCTGATTTTGAGCCTTATGCATCGCTGATCGGGCTGTAGGGCGGATGTCGGAGCAAATGGATTTTGGAAAGGAGCGATATATTTATGGAAATTGGGTGGATCGACCGAGAGACATGCGGGATATTTCAGACGCTGCTGCTGCCGGAGGCAGCGGCAGCCCTAAAACAGAGAAAACCTCTGCTGGCGCTTGGCCTGACTGAGGACAATGTGGCCTGCGGGGCGGCGGCAGGAGAACTGGAGGGAGATTTCTTTAACGTAACTTCCCTCTATGTAGCCCCTGACTATCGCCGCCGCGGCGGCGGAACCATGCTGATAGAGACCCTGCGCACCCTCCTGAAGGAGCATAGCCGCAGTCTGGAGATTAGTTATACCGTGACGCTGCCGGAGCATCAGGCGCTTGCCCAGTTCCTGACAGCGATCGGCTACTTATGTCCGCTGGATAACGGGGAGACCATCTA
>JAIDME010000455.1 GCA_029050705.1 Acetatifactor sp. | reverse complement strand
CCGCAGGAGGAGCAGCGGGTGAAGCAGGCGGAAATTGTGAGACAGCGGGCACCTTTCAGAAAGGTAGGACGAATTTCCAGTGTGCTTTATAAGGTGTTTGGCGGTATCGGAACCGGCGTTATGGGAATTCTCTCAGCGGTTTTTTTAGGGATAAGCCTTGGAAACGGAGGCGGCTGGTGGATTACCTTTTTTGTGTTGTCCATGGTTCTGACGGTTTTTATAACGATGATCGGCGTAGGCTGCAAACAGAAAAAAAGGCTGAATCGGGCTGAAAAATATCTGGAGCTTGCGGGAAATAACCACTATATCAATCTGGAGGATCTGGCACTCCACACCAACGCGACGCCCCAATTTGTACTGAAGGAAATCAGGAAGATGCTGGAAGCCGGCCACTTTCCTCAGGGACATCTGGACGCCCGGGAAAGCTGTCTGATGCTGGATGACAAGATATACAGAGAATACCTGAGTCTGGAAAAGCAGAGGAAGATACAGGAGAGGGAGCAGCGTGCGCAGGAACTGCGGAATGCCGCGGCGGGAAAGACGCAGAATACTGCCCCGAAGGATGGAGGAGCCGGCGATGCCGAGTTGAACGCAATGATAGCGGAAGGGCAGGAATGCATTAGGAAGCTGCGGGATATGAATGACAATATTCCGGGGGAGGAGATTTCGGCAAAGCTGTTCCGGCTGGAAAACCTGCTTAAGGAGATTTTTGAAGGCCTGAAGGAACATCCGGAGCAGAAGTATCAGATGCAGAAATTTATGAGTTATTATCTTCCCACCACCATAAAACTGGTGGAAGCGTATGAGGAATTTGACGATCTGAGTTCTCAGAGCCGGGAGATCATTGAGGCCAAGACAGAGATTGAGAAGACGCTGGATACCATTAACAGTGCTTTTGAGGAACTGCTGCACAGGATGTTCAGGGACACGGCTTTTGATGTGACTACGGACGCTCAGGTGCTTCAGACCATGCTTGCGAAAGAAGGTCTGGCGGGGCAGGACGTTTTTTCAAGAGAGCGGGAGCCGGAAAAGGTTCCCAGATAGAGGAAAGAAATACTGTTTAACACAAGGAGGATACATAGATGGACAATCTTGATGAAATGCTGAAGGAGGCTCCCACGCTTACGTTTGAGCCGGTGATTGACACAAAACCCCAGATGCCTGCGGAGACGGTGGAGAGCAAGCCTTCCGTTGCGGCGGAGAGTGGGGAAGAAATGGGTGTGCAGCTCACGCCGGAAGAGCAGAAGATGGTGAATGATTTCGCCGCACAGATCGATATTACCAACACGCAGCAGGTGCTTCAGTATGGTGCAGGCTGCCAGAAGAAAATTGCTGATTTTTCCGAGACGGCGCTGGGAAATGTCCGCACCAAGGATATGGGCGAGGTAGGAGAAATGCTGACCCAGGTAGTCTCCGAACTGAGGTCTATTGAAGATGGGGACGAAAATAAAGGTTTCTTCGGAAAATTGAAAAAGAAGGCAAATCAGCTGTCGGATATGAAGGCGAAATACGACAAGGCGGAGGTCAATGTCAACAAGATCAGCAGCGCTCTGGAAGCTCATCAGGTCACGCTGCTGAAGGATGTGGCCATGCTGGACAAGATGTATGAGCTGAACCTGAATTACTTCAAGGAGCTGTCCATGTATATTCTGGCAGGAAAGAAGAAGTTGAAGGAGGCACAGGAGGTTCAGCTGCCTGCGCTGGTGGCAAAGGCGGAGCAGAGCAAGCTGCCGGAGGATACTCAGGCGGCAAGGGACTTTGCGGAGATGTGCAACCGCTTTGAAAAGAAAATATATGACCTGGAACTGACCAGAACCGTATCCCTGCAGATGGCACCTCAGATTCGTCTGATCCAGAACAATGACACGGTGATGAGCGATAAGATTCAGTCAACGCTTGTAAATACAATTCCTTTGTGGAAGAGCCAGATGGTGATCGCCATTGGTCTGAACCACTCCACCAATGCGGCAAAAGCACAGCGTGAGGTCAGCAACATGACAAACGAATTGCTGAAAAAGAACGCAGAGAATCTGAAAATGGCAACTCTGGAGACGGCAAGGGAGAGCGAGCGGGGGGTTGTGGATATTGAGACCTTAAAGACCACCAATCAGACGCTGATAAACACGCTGGACGAGGTGCTGAAGATTCAGCAGGATGGCAGAGAGAAGAGAAGGAATGCGGAAGTTGAACTGCAAAAGCTGGAGAGCGATATGAGGAACAAACTGCTGGAGATGAGCACTTCAATGCCGGCTCAAAGCTAGTTCTGCGGAAGTTCAATAAGAGACAGCCGGAAAGTTTGCACCGCTTGGGCGGATACCTGAAAGATTGAGGAGAAAGAAAAATGGAAGTATTATACAGCAGTACAAGGAGTAAGGGCGTCCCTGTAAAGGCATCGGAGGCTATACTGAAGGGACTGGCGGATGATGGAGGATTGTTTGTTCCTGACCACATACCGGCCCTGGACAGGAGCCTGGAGGAATTGTCCCGAATGGATTACCGCCAGGTGGCATATGAGGTTATGAAGCTGTTTCTCACAGATTTTACGGAAGAAGAGCTGAAGAGCTGTATCGGGAAAGCCTATGATTCCAAGTTTGACACGGAGACAATAGCGCCCCTTGCGGAGGCAGAAGGTGCATGGTATCTGGAACTGTTTCATGGTGCTACCATCGCTTTTAAGGATATGGCGTTATCCATTCTGCCGCATCTGATGATTAATTCCGCAAGAAAGAATCACATCGAAAATGAAATTGTGATTTTGACCGCCACCTCCGGAGATACCGGCAAGGCAGCGCTTGCAGGCTTTGCAGATGTGGAGGGAACCAGGATTATCGTGTTTTATCCTAAAAATGGCGTCAGTCCTATTCAGGAGAAGCAGATGGTGACGCAGAAGGGTGCCAATACGCTTGTAGTGGGCATCCATGGCAATTTTGACGATGCGCAGACGGGGGTAAAAAAGATTTTTTCCGATAAGGAGCTGGCAAGAGAACTGGACGGGAAAGGATTTCAGTTCTCCTCCGCAAATTCCATTAATATCGGCAGGCTGGTTCCTCAGATCTGTTATTATGTGTAGGCTTACGGGACTCTGC
>JAIDME010000454.1 GCA_029050705.1 Acetatifactor sp. | reverse complement strand
GATCAGCAGTGTGGACAACACCGCCGCAGTTACCAGAAACACCTGCACCGTCACAGCCTTCAGCCCCAACTGCTTCTCCACAAGAAAAACAAGCCCGTTTCGTATGGCGCGCAGCAAAATTCCCAGATGTGTCGCGCCGATGATCACATTGATCAGAGTGGTTATCAGCTGTACCGTATTTACATACTCTGCTGGATTGCCGATTATTTTTTTGAGTTTTACGGACCTTTTGTCCTTCTCCTCATCGGCCTTCCGTTCCACCTCCTTTTCATTCAGGGCAATGATTGCAGCCCCAAATCCGTAGAAAAACATATCGATCAGCAATAAAACAACAAATAAAACTATACTGGCCGCAGAACCGTCGTCCATTTTTTTATTTATTCCTCCAGTTTATGTTCTCATCGGTCAAAAGACCAGATTATCCATAAATATACCATTTTACCCGTTGTTCGTCAAGAACTGTGTCAAACCTTATGTATCCAGTTCCAGACTTACCATAAGCGCATGGTTTACTCTTCGCATAACATCTCCATCCAGATGGCATACTTTGTCCTTTAAACGCTTCTTGTCAATTGTGCGCAGCTGCTCCAAAAGCACAACGGAATCTTTATCCATATCATACAGGGCAGCATTCAACTCAATGTGTGTAGGCAGCTTCGCCTTGTTCATCTTAGAGGTGATCGCCGCGCAGATGACCGTAGGGCTGTGCTTATTTCCCACATCGTTCTGAACGATCAGCACCGGCCTGATGCCTCCCTGCTCCGAGCCGATGACCGGTCTCAAATCTGCGTAATATACATCTCCTCGTCTCATTTTCCCTCCAAATGACTATAATGTTCAGGAAAAAGTATTACCGCTTTCCGGCACTTTATTCAGTGTATTTTTCTCCATTCCTGTAAATTCTCGGAATCCGCTTGCCAAAATCGCAGACCAGTTCATAATTAAACCTTCCGGACAGTTCTCCCAGTTCCTCCGCGCTGATGCGTGCTTCACCGTCGGAGCCTAAAAGTACAACTCTTCCGCCCTCCTCCGCTTCCGGAATATCCGACACGTCCACCATAAACTGATCCATGCAGATTCTGCCCAGAATCGGCGCAGGCTTCCCACAGATCAGAACATATCCTTTTCCCGACAGACTTCTGGGATAACCGTCTCCATATCCCAGAGGCACGGTGGCAACCCGCATATCTCTTTCCGCCGTAAAGGTTCCTCCGTAACTGACAGACTGGCCCCTATGGATAGTTTTGAGATAGACAATGCGGCTGTACAGTGACAGAGCCGGTTTCAGTTCCATCGCTTCCCCCTTCACCTCCTCTGAGGGGTGCAGACCGTATATTGCAATTCCTGCACGCACCAAATCCATATCCGCCTGGCGCATCTCCAGAATACTGGCGCTGTTGGAGCAATGCTTCAGAGGAATGGAGCGGCCCAGCCGATTCTCCGCCATGGTCACAAAACGCCTGAATATCTCAAGCTGTTCCTCTGCACTTGATTTATCCGTCTCATCCGCTCTGGCAAAATGGGTAAAAATACCCTCCGCCTCGATTCCCTCTCTGTCCCTTAAATCCTCTATCAGCTTCAGCCCTTCTTCATCCGGTGTGATGCCAATCCTGCTCATGCCCGTGTCTACTTTGATATGTACCTTTATCGTCCTGCCCGTCCTCTTTGCCGCAGCCTGCAGCTGCTCCAGGCTGTCCCTCCGGAATACCGCCGGGCGGATTTCCTCCTCCGCCAACTGCTCATAGCAATAGGGAAAGGTATAGCCCAGGATCAGTATGGGCTTCTTTATACCGGACAGCCGCAGCTCGTGTGCCTCCTCAGCTGTGGCCACCGCAAATCCCCACATAAAGTCCGGCTTTTCCAGCCTTGCGGCAATGGGTACGCTGCCGTGTCCATATCCGTCCGTTTTGATAACGCCCATGATTCCCGTTCTTGGCGCCAGTTTTTCTTTCATGCTGCGAACATTTTCGGCAATGACATCCAGGTCCACCTCAATATAGCCTCTGCTGCAGTAATCCGGTATGTTTTGTATCTCTCTCATCATATTCTCCTATATATGCTATATTTGCCTGCTTATGTGAAAGTTCTGCGGATTGTTCCGCACCGACGTGCCACCGCAATCCTTCCCGTTATTCGCATATCACCCTGTTCATTCACAGGGCTTTCACATTAGATCTCCGGCCATGCAGGCATGTTCTCCGCGTTCGGCAGCCACCCTGTCTCCCATGCAGCCATGAATATATACACCTGCACAGGCCGCCCGGTAACCGCTCATTCCCTGTGCCATAAGGCCCGCAATGATACCGGCGAGCACGTCCCCGCTGCCGGCGGTGGCAAGCCCGCTGTTGCCGCTTAAATTCACACAGAGCGGCTTACCCTCTTTACAGATAAATGTTCTTGCATCCTTTGCCGCCACCACAGCCTGAAGCTCCATGGCCAGATCTCTGCCGCTGTCAGCAACTCTTTCCCTGATTTCCGGGATGCTTTTCCCCAGCAGCCTGGCAAGCTCGCCCACATGGGGCGTCAGCACAATGGTTCTTCCGCCTGCCCCCTGCTCTGTCAGCATCTGCCGTATATCAGGATCCTCCGCCAGCAGATTCAGTCCATCCCCGTCGATCAACAATGGCAGGGAACTGCCTGTCAACACCTCAGCCAGCATCCGCCGTGCCGCTGCGCCCTTTCCCAGGCCGGATCCGATAGCAATAACGTCCGCCCATTCAAAATAGGATGTAAGTTCTTCTTCCGTTCCCACCAGCGCCTCCGGCACCGACACCTGTATGACCTCCCTGTTTTGGGCAGGGGTAATGACTCTTACCATTCCTGCTCCCGCCCGGTATGCCGCCCTTGCCGCCAGCACAGCCGCTCCTGCCATGCCAACACTTCCCGCTGCCAGCAGCACTTTCCCGAAAGTGCCCTTATTCCCCCATGGACACCGCTTCGGCAGAAGTTCCTCAGGTTTCTCATCCCATGCAAACATGCCAGGCAGATCGCTCCCAAACGCTGTCCGGGGAATTCCGATATTGGCTGTTGTGACTTTTCCTGCCGCCAGGCAGCCGGGATACAGCACCAGTCCCCGCTTGCAGAAGCCAAAGGTTATTGTCTCATCCGCCCGGACACTTTCCCGGCCCAGAATCCTGCCGGTGTCCGAGTCCACACCGCTTGGCATATCCAACGAGATCCGCCACCCCTGCAGTTCGTTGAACATTTCCACGGCACTCTCAAAGACGCCTGATATTTCTCTGGACAACCCCACGCCGAACAATGCATCGACTAAGATAGTATATTCATCTTTCCCCGGTTTGGAACAAAAACCAACCGGATAATGTTTCAAAATTTTTCGCTGCAGCAGCCACTGCTCCGATGCCTTCGCCTCCTCCCCCACAACCCACACCTCAGTATAATAGCCCGCCTCTGAAAGCAGCCTTGCCAGCGCCAGCCCATCTCCTCCGTTATTTCCGACACCGGCCATGACCAGCGCCGTCTTTCCCGCGTCAGGATGCTCCAGACAATATTTTTCAGCCGCTTCGTATGCCGCAAGCGCCGCACGCTCCATAAGGACCATTGCGGGAATCCCGATTTCCTTTATGGTAAAATTATCCACCCTGCGCATTTCTTCCGCAGTCACAAGATATTTCATAGCTTTCCTCCCATCACAAAAAGACTGCAGCTCCCGCAGCAGTCTTTTACTTCGGATGTTGTTCCTCCGGATTATAAGTCATGTCAAAGAGCTCCAGCACCTCCGCGCCGAAGACATCATGCATATAAGAATAAATAGCGTGATTCCTCTGCTCCATCTCCTGCTTTCTCACCAGCTGCTTTTTTAATTCAATGCGGATATCCTTCACCCACTTTGAAATCTCTTCAATTCCTTCCGTGTTTTCCTGCATTGTGTTATAACAGCGATCCATGGTTACAAGCATCAGTTCATAATTCAGCCGATCAATCTCACGTGGGAGTTCCATTAATTCGTCCTGATATTCCTCCAGGCGCTCGTTGCATTCCTCCACCAGTTTTTTGTGCTGTTCCAGCTTCTTCGACAGCCCGGTGTCCCCCGTCTGCTCCACCTCGTCCGCCATGGTCATGATCTCGCCCATCAGCTTCTTTTTCAACTTCTTGATATCCTTTGTCTCTGTGTTCAGTTTGCCCTGTCTTTTCAGCAGAGCATTCAACTGCTCTTCCGTACCCGATATACTCTTTCTGGCCTCCTCGTCCAACAGACGATACCACTTGTTGTCCAGTGTAAGGATCGGAATTTTTTTCCCCTGAAGTGCCTCCGAAAACTGATCTTTCATAAAATAATTACACCTTTCCCCATGGGCCCCGCCGCGTTCCGCCGATATTTACTTTCCGGCCTGCTCATTCTCATAGCGGTCAATATTATAAGACAATTTCATCAGGCTGTCGGAAAGATGTACGTTTTCCACCTGTATTCCCTCCGGAACGTTCAAATCCACATGGGCAAAATTCCAAATTGCCTTAATCCCATTCTGCACCAGCTGTTCTGCGGCAGCCTCGGCACCGGCCTTGGGTATAGTCAGCACGGCGATGTCAATGTCATTCTCCCGCACAAAGGAATTCAGCTTCTCCATCGGCATAATCTCCACGCCTCTGACGCATTTTCCCACCAGCTCAGGATCCCGGTCAAACATCCCCTTGAAGATGAAACCGCGCCGCTCAAAGTTCATATAGTTTCCCAATGCACGCCCCAGGTTTCCGGCTCCCACAATAATAAAATTATGCCGTCTGTTCAGTCCCAGTATCTTGCCGATCTCGTCATAGAGGTACTCCACATTGTAGCCGTATCCCTGTTGCCCGAAACCGCCGAAATTATTAAAATCCTGCCGAATCTGGGATGCCGTAACCTTCATCAGTTCACTCAGATCCTGAGACGATATTCTCTCCACGCCCTCATCCTTTAACTCGCCCAGATACCTGAAGTACCGGGGCAGCCGCCCGATGACTGCCTGCGAAATTTCCTTTTCTTCCATCGCTATCCATTCTCCATAATCCTATCATATCAGGTTGCTAAAAAATGTCAACGGATTGTGGAATATTACTGCAGCAGTCCCTCAAGCGTGGCGCGGATTGCACGGATAAACTCCAGGCTGTTCAGGATGACCGGATTTTCACAGGTCGAGATGAGAGAAAGACTCTTTGTCATCTTTCCATCCTCCACAGTCCTGATACAGGCAGTCTCCAGCTTGTCTGCAAAAGCCTGCAGTTCATTGTTGCCATCCAGTTCTCCCCTTTTCTTAAGAGCCCCCGTCCATGCAAAAATTGTGGCGATTGAGTTAGTGGAGGTCTCCTCCCCTTTCAGATGCTTATAATAATGACGCTGTACCGTACCGTGCGCTGCCTCATACTCATACACTCCGTTTGGAGACACCAGAACAGAGGTCATCATGGAAAGATCGCCATATGCAGTAGCCACCATATCAGACATGACATCTCCGTCATAATTTTTGCAGGCCCAGATAAACCCGCCCTCCGAGCGAATAACCCGCGCTACTGCGTCGTCAATCAGGGTATAAAAATATTCAATTCCAAGCTCCTCAAACTGTTGTCTGAACTCTCTGTCATAAATCTCCTGGAAGATATCCTTAAAGGTGTGGTCATACTTTTTGGATATGGTATCCTTGGTGGAAAACCAGAGATCCTGTTTTGTATCCACAGCATAGCTGAAACATGCCCTGGCAAAACTGGAGATGGACTTCTCCGTATTATGTATACCCTGAAGAATCCCCGCTCCGTCAAAATTATGAATCAGCTCTCTGGTCTCCGTTCCATCAGCCGCAGTAAATACCAGTTCCGCTCTGCCTGCACCAGGCACTTTGATTTCCGTATTTTTATACACATCACCATAAGCGTGGCGGGCAATAGTGATCGGCTTTGTCCAGTTTTTCACATAAGGCACAATGCCTTTCACCAGAATGGGTGCCCGGAACACCGTTCCGTCCAGAATGGCACGGATGGTTCCGTTGGGGCTCTTCCACATTTCCTTCAGATCGTACTCCTTCATTCTTGCCCCGTTTGGCGTGATAGTGGCGCACTTGACGGCCACACCATACTTCAGGGTTGCATTGGCGGAATCCACCGTCACCTGGTCATCCGTGGCATTGCGGTTTTCAAGCCCCAGGTCATAGTACTCCGTCTTTAAATCAACATAGGGGAGTATAAGTTCCTCCTTGATCATCTGCCAGAGAATTCTGGTCATCTCATCTCCGTCCATCTCCACAAGGGGAGTAGTCATCTTAATCTTTTCCATTTTTCCTCTCTTTCCGCCGTCTTCAGACGGCAAAATCCTGGGGAGCACTTAGCTTTTCTTCGCATCCGGTCTCAGAAAGTCTTCGCTCCCTTTGCGCTGCTCATATGCCTCGTGCAGTCCGTTCTTCACCATGTTTTCATAGGCGTTGATCATATGCTGATTCGCCAGTTGCTCCGCCAGATCGGCATTTCCCGCTTTAATAGCTTCCATGATCTTCTTATGCTCCTCGTTGGACTTGGGTCCCCGATTGACATTTGCCAGAGTCTTTTTTCTCACGCGTAGCACATACTGATGAAAATCCTTCAGCTGATGTTCCAGCATCTTGCTGTCACAGGCCTCATACAGAATATCATGAAACCGGTTGTCCAGTTCTGCCAGCTGCTCCAGCTGCCCCTTTGCCGCATGAAATTCCGCAAGATAGACATTCTCCTCCATCTCGTCCATCTGTTCTTTTGTGATATGCTCCGTAGCCCAGCGGGCACAAAGCCCCTCCAGGCGCGAACGGATCATATAAATATCCTTGACATCCTTCTCCGTGATGCCGGTGACATAGGCTCCCTTATTGGGAATAATCTGAATCAGTCCCTCCAGCTCCAGCTGTCGGAACGCTTCACGGACCGGAGTACGGCTGACTCCCAGCTCTTCGCCGATCGCCACCTCCCTCAGTTCCTCGTGCTCCTCGTATTTTCCGCTGAGAATATCCTCCCTCAGCTTGTGGAAAACCCGCCCCCGCAGGGAGTACTTGTCCGTAACCTCCTGCTTTACATCATAATGATTCATTTCTTAACCATCCTTATTACAAATCGTCAAACCCTTTTCCAGACAGACGCGGTTCACGCACGCAACAATCTCTTCGTCTGTCATAACGGTCACACGCCCGTCCGCATACTCTCCGTCCACCCATTTTTTAATTTCCGTCACAAGCTCTGAATTTTTCTCCACCTGGCTGTCGCCTTTCAGCCTGTAGTAGGTATTGATCCAGTGCGCAATGCCCGCCAGTCCGGAGGTATTGGAAATTGCACATAGCACCGGCCTCTTCAGGAATTTTTCCGTGTCAAATATATTGTAGATTTCCTCATTTTTCAACAGTCCGTCCGCATGGATGCCCGCCCTTGTTACATTAAAATTCTTACCCACAAAAGGCGTTCTGGGGGGAATCTGATAGCCGATCTCCTTCTCATAATACTCCGCCAGCTCTGTGATCACTGTAGTATCC
>JAIDME010000453.1 GCA_029050705.1 Acetatifactor sp. | reverse complement strand
CATCTGCAGGTGTCTCTGCCGTTTCCTCAGCAGGTGCCGCTGCGGGTGCTTCTACTGCGGAAGCTCCGCCTTTCTCGGCCAGCTGGTTCATGACGCGAGCGAAATTGGCGATCGGGCTCTGCATGCTGCCAAGCAGTCTGGAAATAAGCACATCTCTGGAAGGAATGCTTGCAATAGAAGCGATCCCCTTCGCATCATACATGGTACCTTCCACCACACCGGCCTTAATCTCCAGCTTATCTGCCTTTTTTGCAAACTCAGACAGCAGCCTTGCAGGAGCCGTTGCATCCTCAGTGGAAATTGCCACTGCGCTGGGTCCCTCCAGATACTGGGTCAGGCTTTCAAATGCGGTGTCCTTAAACGCACGTGTCATAAAGGTGTTCTTGTACACCTTATAGACAACTCCCGCCTCACGCAGACTCTTACGGAGCTGTGTGTCCTGCTCAACAGTCAGTCCGCGGTAATCAACCAGAACAACAGACTGAGCATCCTTGATGCTGGCGGAAATTTCTTCTACGATGGGCTGTTTTAATTCAACCTTTGCCATTTTTTTACCTCCTTATAGAATTGTTTGGGGTTGTCCCCTGCCGAAAGGAGTTTTATAAAAGAAAAACCTTCCTGAAGACAGGAAGGTAAAAAGTCTCGGTAAAACTCTTTCCTCGGTAGGCGTCCTTTAGAACTTACCCCGGAAATCGCTCCCCGGGACCTACTGTCTTCGGCTTTGGTCTTGTGACCGTAAAAGATAATAACATAAGGGGCTGACTTCTGTCAACCCCTTATTTCACTTACTTTAGAACTTCAAAGTATTTACCTTCACGCCGGGGCCCATGGTGCTGGCCAGGGTAATGCTCTTCAGATACTGTCCCTTCACAGCGCTGGGTCTTGCTTTCACAATCGCCTCCATCAGCGCGTTAAAGTTCTCCTGCAGAGCTTCCTCAGTAAAGGATACCTTCCCTACAGGAACATGCACGATATTGGTCTTGTCGAGCCTGTACTCAATCTTACCGGCCTTTATATCGTTTACAGCCTTGGTAACATCCATGGTGACAGTGCCTGCCTTGGGGTTTGGCATCAGTCCCTTGGGACCCAAAACCTTACCAAGACGTCCCACAACACCCATCATGTCAGGGGTAGCCACTACCACGTCAAAATCAAGCCATCCGTCGTTCTGAATCTTAGGAATCAGCTCCTCGCCGCCTACATAGTCAGCCCCTGCTGCTTCCGCCTCATTAACCTTGTCACCCTTTGCAAATACAAGAACCCTTACCGTCTTACCCGTTCCGTTGGGCAGTACAACCGCGCCGCGGATCTGCTGCTCTGCGTGACGTCCGTCACAGCCGGTTCTGATATGAACTTCGATGGTCTCGTCAAACTTTGCTGTTGCCGTCTTCTTTACCAAAGCAATTGCCTCATTGGGCTCATAGGCCACTGTGCGGTCTACAAGCTTTGCAGCTTCGGTATATTTCTTACCATGCTTCATTATTATCCCTCCTCTACTGTGATGCCCATACTGCGCGCAGTACCTGCTATCATGCTCATTGCCGCCTCAAGGCTTGCCGCATTCAGATCCGGCATCTTCGTCTCGGCGATTTCCTGAAGCTTTGCCTTAGAAATGGTCGCCACTTTAGTCTTGTTGGGAACACCCGAACCGGACTTAATGTTGCATGCCTTCTTCAGCAGAACTGCAGCAGGGGGAGTCTTCGTAATGAAACTGAAAGACCTGTCTGCATATACAGTGATGACTACGGGGATGATGACATCGCCCTTGTCCGCTGTCTTTGCGTTAAACTGCTTCGTGAATTCAACGATGTTCACGCCATGCTGACCCAGCGCAGGGCCAACAGGGGGAGCCGGTGTTGCTTTGCCGGCAGGAATCTGTAACTTGATGTAGCCTACTACTTTCTTTGCCATTTTGGCACCTCCTATAATGTGGTACGCCGCTTTAATGTCCGCAGCGTTCTGGCGCAGGACTTAAACTTGTACAATCCCGCTCCCACTTTGTTGCCGGGATTTCCGTCCCGAAACTCCTGTCCCGGGGACTTTCATCCACAATATATTCAGCGGCTCACGCCGTAAATACCTTAAAGTTTACGCACCTCTGCAAAACTGATCTCCACAGGGGTCTCTCTTCCAAACAGTTCCACATTGATGGTGGCTGTCTGCTTGTTGTAGTCAAGCTTATGAACGATACCCACGGTATCCTTCCATACACCCGCCACTACCGCAATGCTGTCTCCCTCCACAAAGTCGATGGAAACATTCTCGGTCTTGATACCAAGAGGCTTCATCTCCGCCTCGGTAAGAGGAACGGGCTTGCTTCCCGGTCCCACGAATCCTGTAACACCACGGGTGTTTCTGACAACATACCACGTGTCATCATTCATTTCCATATTGAGAAGCACATAGCCGGGGAACATTTTCCGCTGAACGGTCTTCTTCACACCGTTCTTCAGCTCAACTACTTCCTCCAGAGGAACTCTAACTTCCAGAATCTGCTCTGCAAGGTTCTTGTTGTTCTCGATGGTCTTTTCAATATTGGCTTTGACCTTGTTTTCATAGCCGGAATAGGTATGAACCACATACCATTTTGCCTCTGCCATACGATCACCCTCGCTCTAATGAATTGATATTAAGAAGTCTACACCGTTCTTGACAACATAGTCAATGATCGCAATGATCACGCCCACAACAACCGAGATTGCCACAACAGCGACAGACTGTTTTAAAGTCTCCTGCCTGTCCGGCCATACAATCTTTTTAAACTCAGACTTCACACCGGCAAAAAAACCGGGGCGCTTTTGCTTTTCTGCGGAATCTCCCATTTTGACCTCCATACTGAAAAACGCTGATTATCTGGTTTCCAAAACCCTGTTTCGTTTCCGAAGAGACCTTACTTTGTCTCTGGGGAGACCTTACTTTGTCTCCGAAGAGACTTTACTTTGTCTCTTTGTGTACTGTATGGGTTCTGCAGAATCTACAATACTTCTTAATCTCCATCCTGTCGGGATGAGTCTTCTTATCCTTGGTAGTATTATAGTTACGCTGCTTGCATTCGGTACAAGCCAAAGTGATTTTTGTACGCATGTCGGCTACCTCCACTTGATTTTTTAAGCATAAAAAAAAGACCTGAAATCTTATCTCGCCTGAATACTATAACACAGCGCCCGGATTCCGTCAACAATTTTTTCAAGAAAATACTTGTGCGCTCCCCTAACGTGTGCTACAATGTAAGCATAAGAGTGGGTTAGTGTCTAATAAAGAAAGGAGGTGTGACAATGGGTGCGGTTTTAAATGCGGTATACAATAATTATCTTACTACGTATTCGCAGCAGGCTTTGACCCGCTATGACACTCACAAAAAAAGTGAGCTTCGCAGCGTGTATAATTCCATTGTCAAAATCAATAAGGAAGCCCCCTGGTATCTTCCCACCACAAGCAAAGCTACCCAACAGTACGCTATTGCCATTAAGGAAAATGCCCGCGGACTGCGAAATACTCTTGCACAACTGGGCGGCATGGAGGAAAATGTTCTTTTTAATAAGAAGAGCGCCTACACATCGGATGAAGGCATTGTCACTGCTTCCTACATTGGGTCTCAGGACCTGGACAATAATATGCCCGGCCTGGATCTGGAGGTTCATTCCCTGGCCACTTCTCAGGAAAACCTTGGCCTTTTTCTTCCTGATGCCAGAACGGAATTACCCCCCGATACCTATTCCTTTGATCTGGGTATCAATGACATGAATTATGAATTCCAGTTTACCGTAGGAGAATCCGAAACCAATCGTGATATACAGGAACGTCTGGTTCGTCTGATCAACAATTCCGGCACCGGCGTCAAGGCAGACATTGCCGAATCGGACGGCAGAAGTGCCCTTCGCCTGACATCGGAATCCACCGGCCTGAGTCCGGGTAAAAATCAACTTTTTACCATCAGCGACAACAAGACAAGCAAACGCGCCGGCACAGTGAATTACTTTGGACTGGATTACACCAGCCGGGAAGCTTCCAATGCAAGATTCAGCGTAAACGGCGAGGAGCGCAATTCCTCCTCCAATCATTTCACCATAGGCAAGCTGTTTGATGTCCGGCTGAACAGTACTACGGAAGAAGGCAGTCCCGTCCGGATTGGTCTCAAGACAGATGTGGAGTCCCTGGCTGACAATGTTTCTCATCTGGTTGGCGGCTATAATGATTTTGTGAAGACCGCCTCTTCCTATGTGGAAACCCAATCCAAGAGCAGACAACTGGTAAACGAAATGAAAGGAATTGTCGGCGTATACAGTTCCGCTCTGGAATCCATGGGTATCTCCCTCTCGGAGGATGGCACCATGAATCTTAACCGTGATATTTTTCATCAGGCGGCGCTGCGGTCTGATGACATCACCGAAACCTTTGGCAGCCTGAAAAAACTTTCCAGTTCCTTAATACGCAAGAGCAATCAGGTCTCCCTGAACCCGATGGATTATGTGCAGAAGACAGTTGTTGCCTACAAAAACCCGGGCCACAATTATGTGAGTCCTTACAATACAAGCGCGTACAGCGGAATGCTGTTTAACAGTTATTGCTAAATAAAATGGAAAAGCTTCCCGTCCGGTTTTCGTTCCGGGGGAAGCTTTTGATTTATGCAGGAAACTTATGAAAGTTCCTTCGCCGCCATCTGAAGCGCTTCTGCAATTACCTTGTCCATGTCATAATACTTATATTGTCCCAATCTGCCGCCAAAAATTACATTTTTCTCCTCCGCCGCAAGCCGGGCATATTTTTCGTAAAGCTTCCCGTTCTGTTCGTCGTTCACGGGATAATAGGGCTCGTCCCCTCTCCGCCATGCGGCAGGATACTCTCTCGTGATCACGGTGTCCGGCTGGGTGCCGAATTCAAAGTGCTTATGCTCAATTATACGGGTGTAGGGAACCTCTCTCTCCGTATAATTTACCACGGCGTTACCCTGATAATTACTGCAGCCCTCCAGAATTTCTTCCTCAAAACGAAGAGACCTGTACTGCAGTTCCCCGTAACGGTAATCAAAGTACTCATCGATCATGCCTGTGTACAGCACCTTGTCAAAGGTATCGGCAGTATTCTGCATAAACTCCCGATAAGAGACTCCCAGACGAACCTCAGTTCCCTCCAGAAGCTTTTCCACAATCTGAGTATACCCGCCAACGGGAATCCCCTGGAACCTGTCAGTGAAATAATTGTTGTCATAGGTAAACCGGACAGGCAGCCGTCGGATAATAAATGCCGGGAGCTCGGTACAGCTTCTGCCCCACTGCTTTTCCGTGTAGCCCTTCACCAGCTTTTCATACACATCCCTGCCCACCAGAGACAGCGCCTGCTCCTCCAGATTAGACGGTTCGGTCCTGTTCTGCCCGGATCTGTCGCCGCCGGGAACAGTTCCCAGCGCCTCACCGGCCTCCCGCTTCTGTCGTTCAATTATCTCCCTGGCCTCCGCCGGCGTCCTGATTCCCCACATTTTACTGAAAGTGTTCATATTAAACGGAAGATTATAAAGTTCCCCGCCATACACCGCTATGGGTGAGTTCATAAAATTATTAAACTCCGCAAAACGGTTCACATAATCCCAGACCGCTCTGTCTGATGTATGAAAAATATGTGCGCCGTATCTGTGCACCTGAATGCCCTTTTTTTCTTCCGTATATATATTCCCGCCGAGATGCTCTCTTTTGTCAATGCACAGACATTTCTTTCCGGCCTTGCTCATCTCACGGGCAAACACGGCGCCAAAGAGTCCGGCCCCTACAATCAGCCAGTGATACCTCATTTATTTTTCTTCCCCTTTGCTTTGTACTTGTCAATCTGAACAAAATCATCCATCAGCTCAAGTACCTTATCACGCCCTGCCTGATTCAGCTTGATATAATTCTGCATAACTCGGTTCTCAAGCAGCTGCGCGCCAAGGGACGCATCTCTTTCCAGAGAGGAAAAATCCACCGGGTTCAGACTGAGCTTGTCACACATCCTGATGACCGTACCGTAGGCCATCCCTTCGATCCCACGCTCCAGTGCAGTCACCAGTGTACTATAGGGAATCTTCAGTTCCATTGCAAACTGACGCACACTGCGGTACTGCCTTAAAATCTCTTTCTTCAAAATCTCTGCCTTTGTCATTTTTACCTCCATTCCAAATCACTTGCACTGAAGAAAACAGCTTCCAATCTGTATAAATCACATGAATAATATACGATTTTCCGTGTATATTTTCAAGGGAAAATCAAAAAATTAATATAGATTTAAGAGTTGCTTAAGCTGTTCTTTCAAATACTCATATCTCCGGCGCTTTTCCTCTTTGCCAAAATGCCCGGCAGACTCCCGGTCCTGTATCTCATTCCCCTCATAGCAAAGATTTTTCGCCCTTTCACCAAACTGCTCGCTGGTAAGATCAAAGACATATCCGTCCACCACATTGTAGCAGTGAACGCCGCCGTTGTCCGTAGGCATTGCATATACCTCTCCCCCAAAAATATCCTGTGCCAGAAAAGCGGTTATAGAGCATTGACCCAGAGTTTTATTTTCTTCACTCCAATCGCAGCGCATTCGAGGTGCACAGGTATCTGCGCACCAGACAGAAGAAAGAGCATCATACAGATCAAGAGGCGTTTCTATACCTTTATAAATATGGTTCTTCACCTTTATATTTCCGGCCGTCTGCCATCCGTAAAAATTCCATGACATAAACAGCACCTCCTCTCTCCTACAAGAATAGCACGGATATAGAAATAAATCCACCCGACTCCCGCAGTTTATTTTTTATGGTTTATATGGTAAGATAATAACACTTATCAAAATTTTTGCGCATTTCGGGAATATTCTTTTCCGGATTCCGACTTATCGGATGAAGGCCTTCAAATGATAACAAATGAATACAGCTGCCTGACAGCGGCTGAATGAGGGGAAATTGTAATATGGAAGATTCTCAGATCATGGACCTATACTGGAAACGCAATGAATATGCCATTGTTGAGACAGACCGCAAATATGGCGCCTTATGCCACAGCGTTGCCATGAACCTGCTGTCTGTCCGTGAGGATGCTGAGGAATGCGTCAACGACACCTGGAACGAAGCGTGGAACCAGCTGCCTCCCCAGCGCCCTGAAAATTTCAAGGCATGGCTGTGCAGAATTGTGCGTAACATCTCAATTAATCTCTGGCGCAAAAACCATGCCCAGAAGCGGTATAACGGCATAAATCAGATTCTCGACGAGCTGGAGGACTGTATTCCCTCCTCCCAGACCGTGGAGCAGGAAATAGAAGACGCAGAGTTGGGACGCTGCATCAGCGCCTGGCTGCTCTCACTGTCTCCGGAGGACCGGGTTTTGTTTGTACGCCGCTACTGGCATGGCGATGCACTGAATGAACTGGCGGAAAAATGGAATATTCCGGCTGCCAGGCTGACCAAAAAAATGTACAGACTGCGTCTCGACCTGAAATCCATTCTTGAAAAGGAGGAAATATATCTA
>JAIDME010000452.1 GCA_029050705.1 Acetatifactor sp. | reverse complement strand
GCAGCCGTTAAGACAAATGAGGCCGGGACGGTTGTGGAAAACAGGAAATATGTCTATAATGAGAGTAACCAGCTCTCAGAGGCAGTCCTCTGCGACGGGAAGACCACCCGGAAGGTGCAGTACACCTATGATGCTGACGGAAACCTGACCGGGGAATACAGCCCCACGGACCGCAGCCTCATCACCTACACCTACACTGTGGAGAACCGCCTGGAGGCTGTCTGCACCGGCACCGCTTACAGTCAGACCCTGCAGATGGCGGCGGCCTATGACGGGGACGGGAACAGGGTCTACCAGCTGAATTACAACCCGGACAAGGACGAGGACCTTTCCGACTACTATTGTACCAACAATTCCTGCGACTACAAGGGAACGGGTATCCGCCTGCAGGCAGAGGGTGAGGTCAGCCCTGCGGAAAGAGAACTGCTGTCCCTCATCAATGCCTCCGGCGCCGTCACCGACAGCAGCTATGAGCTGATCGAGTACATCAATGACGTGAACCGTGAATACACGGAAGTACTGGTGGAGCAGAACATCAACGGCACCCTGGATACAGCCTATGTCTACGGGGCAGCCATCGGCATAGGGTCAGACCGCCTCTCTCTGGACCGCTTTGACAGCAGCACAGGGTACTACCTCTATGACCCCAAGGGAAGCGTGACAGGCATCATCAACGAAGAGGGACAGATCTATCAGTCCTACCGCTACAGCGTGTTCGGGGAGATCACCTTCGGCGCATCTCAGTACGAGAACGAGTACACCTACAACGGGGAGAGCTACAACCCTAATATCAAGAGCCAGTATCTCCGTGCCCGCTACTACTGCGTAGTGACGGCGGACTTCCTGACAGAGGACAGCTACCTGGGGAACATCAGGGAGCCCTTGACCCTGAACAGGTATAACTACTGTGTGGGGAATCCGGTGAATTATGCGGATCCGAGCGGGAATTGGGTATATATTGATGAAACAGGAGAAATAATAGACAAGTATAAATTACTGGATGAACGAACAAAGCTTATAAATGGAACTCCTAATATATCCCAGATTCAAACATTTTTATCTGCATTGAGGGAATTGGGACATATCAATGCGGATGTTGATTTTGTGATGAACTATAATTATAGAGCCGGTGGTTCATTTGTAAGAAGGATAGAAGAGATCGCTGAAATAAGAAATGCAGGATATGCCTGTGAAATTAGAGAACGACTATACAATATCATGGATATGCATATGTCTCAGAGAGGCTTGCTTGCATTAATGTATTGGGAAACGGTAAATTCATATTCTTTAGAAAAAGGATATTTAGAATTTGTCGAGAAAAGTGATGCAGATACTGATAAAGGTACGGTTGTAAGCATAACTAATATGCAAGAATTGCAGGATGCAATAGATCGGGCAAATCAAAAAGGTACAAAAATTTATTTGTCAGGTGTTAAACCGCATAATGTGGGAGATGGCAGCATGACATCTGGATTTGGCGATTACCTTACAACGGATGATGTTAAATATTATGAAGACAAAGGATACACAATGAAAACGAAAATTGTCAAAAAAAATGGCAAAGATAAAGTATTTGTGTATTTTGGCGGTAATGTTGATTATATTCCTATAAATGTAGTTGTAGAGAAATATATGGAAGACATACAAAAAATGGAAACCAAAATACAGGATAATTTAAAAAAGGGATTGGAAAAGGCAGGGCGAGGGAATGAAGTGCTGCTTTATAGTCAAAGACAATTTGACGCATTAATAATTGCGCGTTATCAGCTGGGTTCTTTAGGCGATAAAGCACAAGGATTAATATTGAATAAAGAATCAGATCCGGAACTGTGGAAAGAAGCTTTACGGGAAATAGGCGTAGAAGAAAAGAGAATTTCATGGGAGATAGATATGATCATGTTTGGAAACGGCGCTTATTGGGGAAATGGAGCAGGCTTTACGCCCTTAGAGGGTATTTATGTGGAGGGTGTGACAAATGAATAAAAAAGCGCTGACAGGTATACTGGCAGGAATGGTGATTATTATGTCGGCAGGAGGCTGTGGGAGAGCAGAAGGTGTACAGGAGGAACCGATCACATATGATGCCTGGCTGGACGGCTGCTGGGAAAGCAAGGATTTGCTTGTATTTTGTAACAGCCCAGTAAGCTTAAGTATGGAAACAGCCGTCAGCCTGATTGGGAAAAAATATGATTTTTCAATGCCAAGGGAAGGGGAAGCGGTTGGAGGGGCTGTGCCGATACGTGACATCAATACCCAGTATTTCTTTTTTGTGGAATTTCCCTATACATTAGCAGAATTAGGGCTGGAAGGAGATTATTATCCAATTGTTCATATTGATAAAAATGATTTTGCGAACCACCCGTGTCTGATCATAAAAGACAGGAATGAGTATCTTTTGACGGAAAATCGCGCTGGAGTATATATCATACAGCGGACAGAACCTACGGATGAAGTAAGGCAAAATGTGTATGCGAAGGATTTGTCCTTTGAAGAAAATATCAGGAAGCGAATGGAAATTCAGGGGATAAAATATGATTATTATTATGCAGATGTCTGGAGTGGAGACTGGGTGATTCAGGAGGTTGTCAGTACAGACGACATGCAGGAGGCGCAAAAGCATATCGGGGAAACAGTTTCGTATATCATAGCGGTAGATTACTGGGATATTCAATTCATTGATTCTGCACAAGACCGTATTTTTTACAATATGCCCACGACTGGGGAGCTGGGGTTAGAAGGCAACTTTTATTTATTGGTGTTGGACAGTGATCACGAGTATCCGGTGATAATCGTGAAGAGCGAGCATGAAATATTTCTTGTCTCCGGAAATACGGTATATAGAGCCACACAGGAAGGAACGTATCTGGATGAAACGCTTCTGCAGGGGGGCTAAATGTTAATGCCCAAACGAAAGCGGAGATGTTGTGTGCAAAGCTGAAAAGCCAGCAGTTTAGATAATTTATTTAGTCTGCTGGTTTTTATATGTATTGGGAAGAATCTTTTTCTGCCGCGAAACAATTGAGACCGGAACGGTTGTGGAAAACCGAAAATATGTCTATAATGAGAGTAACCAGCTTTCAGAGGCAGTCCTCTGCGACGGGAAGACCACCCGGAAGGTGCAATACACCTATGACGCTGACGGAAACCTGACCGGGGAATACAGCCCCACGGACCGCAGCCTCACCACCTACACCTACACTGTGGAGAACCGCCTGGAGGCCGTTTACACCGGCACCGCTTACAGCCGAACCCTGCAGATGGCGGCGGCCTATGACGGGGACGGGAACCGGGTCTACCAGCTGAATTACAACCCGGACAAGGACGAGGACCTTTCCGACTACTACTGTACCAACAATCCCTGCGACTACAAGGGCACAGGCATCCGCCTGCGGGTGGAGGGTGAGGTCAGCCCTGCGGAAAGAGAACTGCTGTCCCTCATCAATGCCTCCGGCGCCGTCACCGACAGCAGCTATGAACTGATCGAGTACATCAATGACGTGAACCGTGAATACACGGAAGTCCTGGTAGAGCAGAACATCAACGGCACCTTGGATACAGCCTATGTCTACGGGGCAGCCATAGGCATAGGGTCAGACCGCCTCTCTCTGGACCGCTTTGACAGCAGCACAGGGTATTACCTCTATGACCCCAAGGGCAGCGTAACAGGTATCATCAACGAAGAGGGTCAGATATACCAGTCCTACCGTTACAGCGTGTTCGGGGAGATCACCTTCGGTGCATCTCAGTATGAGAACGAGTACACCTACAACGGGGAGAGCTACAACCCCAACATCAAGAGCCAGTATCTCCGCGCCCGTTACTACTGCGTGGTGATGGCAGATTTCCTGACGGAGGACACCTACCTGGGGAACATCCGGGAGCCTTTGACCCTGAACAGGTATAACTACTGTGTGGGGAACCCGGTGAATTATGCGGATCCCAGCGGGAATATATCTGTTGTGCCTGTCCTGGCACCGGCTGGCGTACAGTTTCTATATGATGAAATGCAGGTGCTGCAGGATTATGGGTTTTCCAGCGAGAATGATTTCCAAAGTGCAACAGAATTTCTTTCGGAAGTACAGCGATTTGCGATGGAATCTACTGTCCTTACTACGATATCAGTGATGTCCATGGCATCCTGTCTATATGAAGTGGAAAGGAACAAACCTACGCCTCAGGAAATGTGGCAGGATGCAAAGGCTGGGATGGCTACATGGGCAGATGGAATAAAGAAAGACCTGTACGGTTTCTATATCGGAGCATTGAATGATCTTGCTGCCAAGGGTGAAACCCAGAGGAAAATCGCAGTCGGAACCTATATCGCACATAAAATTGCCTGGCAGAATCTGGAGGCCTTTGTTGATGGATTTGAACAGGGAATGGGAGATTATCATCCTACGTACTTGAAGTACAATTCGGAAAGAGCAGACCTGCAGTACTCGGTGCATGCGGGATGTTATACTGCTAATCTGGCGAAGAGTGTTTCCGGGGTGGTCCAGGTGGTAGACGGAGTACTTCTGATGGTGCACGGGGTACTTAATACAGCGGCTTCTCCCGGGACTGGACCGGCTGTGGGACTGGTCGGTGCGGTGGCTATAGAAGAAGTGGCGCTGGGATACGGAGTAGCGGCAGGCGGAACCTGGACCCTTACCCAGTCGATACCGGCTGCACTGGAAGAAGTAGGAGCCATGTTTTCTATCGGAATAAATGCCGGGAAGAATGGAGTCGAGAGTGCGGAGCCTGAGGGTGGTTCTGAGACTAATAATAAAATAACTACAAGTGGGCACGCAGAAATAAGAGGATCACAGGGACGAAATGTAAATACTGCTATCAATGATTTGAATAAGGTGAAACCGTCAAATGTTTATTTGCAGGATGATGGCCGATATGTGATAAAAGGATCAAATGGTCGTGTTCATATTATGGAACCAGACGGAGAGATAGTGACAACTATGAACAATGTTACAAATTTTAATAAGAGGGTTTCTAGTGGAAGATATGTGCCTTTAACAGAGGAACAGAAAGCAGATTTTGCCAAAAAGTTTAGTTCATATTTAAATAATGCGTGGTCATCATATAAATAGTTAGGAGGGATTATTTTGAACCGTAGACAGAAAAAAAAGTTAAGAAAAAGATTGTATAAGGAATCCATAGAAGATGTAGCCTTAGAAATCAGTTTGGATGCTCATTGGCGAAAAAGG
>JAIDME010000451.1 GCA_029050705.1 Acetatifactor sp. | reverse complement strand
GAGCGCTTTGCCGCTTTGTCGATTGCTTCCCAGAGTCCGTTCAGATATGCCGCTCCCAGAGCTCTGTCATACAGACAGTACCCCGGCATGGCTTTCTCCCCCCAGATCATGCGCCCGTGATCAGGCCGGATGGGACCGGAAAAACCGATTTCATAAAGAGCCTTCATGATCTCATACATGTCAAAGGTTCCGTCAGATGACAGATGGGCCGATTCCTCGAAGTTTGTGGGCGAAATAAACTTCAGGTTGCGCACATGGGCAAAATGGATCCTTCCCTTCAGAGACCGGATCATATCCGGCAGGTCATTGTCCAGATTGGTTCCGTAAGAACCCGAGCAGAAGGTCACGCCATTGTGTGGGTTGTCCACCATCTTCATCATGCGCAGAATGTTCTCCTTGTTGATGATGATGCGCGGCAGTCCGAATACGCTCCACGCCGGATCGTCCGGGTGAATTGCCATATTGATGTCATACTCGTCGCACACAGGCATGATCTTCTCCAGAAAATATTTCAGATTGGCAAAAAGCTTCTCGTCATCCACATCCTTATACTGCTCAAACAGCTCCTTCACATGGGCCATCCGCTCCGGCTCCCAGCCCGGCATGACGGTTCCGTTGGTATCTCCCGCAATAGACTCAAACATTTTCTCCGGATCCAGCGCGTCCACAGCCTCCTGTGTGTATGCCAGAACAGTGGAACCATCCGGTCTCACCCGGGCCAGTTCTGTCCTCGTCCAGTCAAATACCGGCATGAAATTATAGCACACCAGATGAACATCCTCTTTCCCGAGATTCTCAAGCGTTTCGATATAATTTGCGATATACTGCTCCCTCTCGGGCACTCCGGTCTTGATCGCATCATGGATGTTCACGCTCTCAATTCCGGACAGATGCAGTCCTGCTGCCTCCACTTCCTCCTTCAGCGCCCGGATGCGCTCTCTGCTCCACACCTCCCCGGGAGCCGTGTCATACAGTGTGGAGATAACCCCCTTCACACCGGGAATCTGGCGAATTTGTTCCAGAGTTACCGTGTCAAATTCAGATCCGTACCACCTTAATGTCATTTCCATAGTGCTTTCCCCCTCTTTCCTGTGCTATTTTGTCTCACTTTTCTTTTTCACCTTAAAATATATCTGATAGGGCTCGTATCCTATCTCATTCAGCTTCCTGAAATTGATGCCGGGATCCTGATTCTCCGTCCTGTAAAAAGTGCGGAAGGAACCCCATTCACGCTCCGTATCAGCCGACAGCTCCTTCACCGGATCCTCGTCCTCCAGCAGCAGGACTCTCTCCTGCTCCGTGATTCCGGCCAGAACATCAGGCCCATAACAGAAGGCACCCATCCGGTCATCATCCGGAAGAGGAATAAACCGCAGATCAACCGGCATTAAAAGAATGATTTTGTCGCCGTCCTTCCAGATCCGGTCAATTGTAAGAAATTCCACCGTGCTTTCGGTCTGCGCAGCAAGCTCATCATTTACATAAGCCGATGCCTTCCGCACCACCCAGTCGGGGATGCGCAGGCGAATGCTGCATTTCAGTTCTCCGCTTGTCTGCAATGTAAATACAAATTTACGGAAATCCGGCTTGTTCGCGTAAGTGCTGGTGATATCATTCACGGTCTGCTGCACACTGTTTTCCGAAGAATTCATCAGGCTGCCGTTCATATAATCCTGACGCTGCGTCAGCTTTACCTGCCGGCCTCCCATCTCGAAGTCCGCCTCAGAATCCGCATACATGGTCACATACAGGGCGTTATCCTCTCTGTAATAAATTCTGCGGTTCCATGCCGCATTGGCCTGAACCATGGTTCCGTGGCAGCAGAAAAAGCTGTCCATCTCCCCGGCCCAATCCTTTTTACTGCCGGCCTTCATGGGAAGAAAATAGGTCAGAAGACCGGTCCGGGGACTTCCTTTCCAGGGGGGACCCTGCCAGTAGGTCTGGGCCAGCACCCCATTTCGCACATTGTACTCAATGTAGTGCATATATTTTGCCTCTCCCGTATGGCGGAACAGGAACTCAGCCAGACGTATCATGTTATAGACCGTACAGTGCTCCTGATTCTTGTCCCCCAATCTGGCCTTCAGCTTCTTCATGGGGGTCCATATCTCCCCCTGAGTCTGCCCGCCGGTGGCAAAACAGCCTCTGTCCGTCACCGCGCATTTCCAGTAGCTCTGCACGATCTTCAGCCATTTTTCCTCTCCGGTCACCTCATATGCCCTGGCACACCCCAGTACCTCCGGTATGGTGGTATTTGCATGCATGTTGGTAAGCGCGTCCTTCCCTTCAAGCAGAGGGTCAAACAGCCTGCTCCGGTAGTACCTGTCTAAAAGCTCACGGTATTTTGTATCTTTGGTAATCTCCAGCAGATCAGCCCACACCTCCAGCATCCCGCCGGTCTCAATATCCAGAATATTGTCAAATTCCTCTCTGGTATAGCCGCCGCTCCACCGGTAAAACCAATCCGCCAGCCTGTCCGCTATCTGCAGCGCTTTTTCAGCCTTCATGTACCGGTAGACATCGATAAGCCCCATGAACAGCTTGTGAATATTGTACTGAGGAGCCCAGATATTTTTCCCCTTTCCGATCCAGTACAAATATTTTTCAGGAATAGGGCATACCCATTCCCCTCCGTTGTCCTGCTGGCACAGAGAAAGCTCGTCCAGTATGGCTTCCGCCTTGGCTTTCAGCTCCCTGTCTTCCGTTTCCTGATAGCGCAGTGCCGCAGCCGACAGCCAATGCCCCAGGAAGTGCCCCCTGATCTGACAGCTGGGATCCTCCCAGCCGCCCATGGCATTGGGATCCATTCCTCTTCCGGAATATCTGCCCGCCTCCAGCAGGTAATTTCTCAACAGATACCGGTTCTCCAGCTTCATCAGGTACTGCCTGTTGGCGTCTTCCCTGCGAAGCAGTTCACCCTCAAACAACCTGACCTCTTTTCCCTTTAGTTCGGTTATCATCCCACACCTCCTTGCCGCTTATATCCCATATGATAGCAGAATCCTGAATATTTGCAACCTGTTCAAGAGTCCTGAACGGCCTTAAATGATTACTTTTCAATCCCTTCCAAAATGCTACGCTTCAGACCGGCAAGGAGGTGAAAAGTAACTCTCAAGCCGCTTCCGATATTCTCCCCGTGGAAATCTTCTTGATCCACTTTCCGCCTCTGAGCCGGAAAACACACCAGACCGCCTTGGCAATCTGATCGAACTTCAGACAGGTATAAATCCAGAACGCCGGAAGCCCCAGCACAAAACCGGCCAGAAGCCCCATGGGAATGGACAGTACCCACAGGAAGATATTGTCGGCCAGCATCAGCATCTTCGTGTCCCCGCCGCCTCTCAGCACGCCCTTCGTCATGATGCTGTTGGCAGACTGGAAGATCATGATAAATCCGATGGCTTCCATCAGCTGCTCTGCCACTTTCGCCGTCTCCTCAGACACATTGTAGGCGCCTATTACCGGCCCGCTGATCACTCTGATCACCAGCGCGGCAAACAGACCAAGACTCAATCCCAGCCCCAGAAAAGCATAGCCCTGACTGAACGCTTTGTCTCTCTCTCCCTCCCCCAGAGTCTGTCCGGTAACAATGGCCCCCGCCTGGGCAACACCCTGGGTCAATACATTGCTCATCTGCTGGGTGACGCTGGTAATGGAGTTTGCGGCCACGAAGGAAACGCCCAGATGCCCCACCACCATGGCCACCGTATTGCTGCCGATTGCCAGGATGCCATCACTGATCAGAACCGGAATACTGATCCTTACATACTCTCCCAGCAGATCCTTTGTCTTCATACCCAGATGCTTAATACGGATGCCGATGGACTTGTCCAGAAAGAACAGATAGCCGCAGATCATGCCTGCCTCAAACACTCTTGCGATCAGAGTTCCCAGCGCAGCACCCGCAATGCCCATTTTCGGCATTCCCAGCTTTCCGAATATGAAAGCGTAATTTGCCACCAGGTTGACGCAGAAAGCACCCACGGACACATACAGCGGCATTCTCACCTTCCCCACGCTGCGCAGCACGATGGTACAGACGAGGGACAGGCCCAGAAAGAAATAAGTAACAACGGAATACCGGAAATAGACGACTCCCAGAGAGATGATATCTTCTTCCGGGGTATACATGCTCATAATGACACCGGGCATGACGAGCGTTGCAGCGGCAAAGGCAAGAGCCAGCCCCATTGTCAGCCGCACCATGATACAGATGGTCTTTTTCAGAGCCAGTGCCGCTTTCTCCGGTTCACTCTCCCGCATTCCCCAGTACCGTGAGACCAGCACCGAAGCCCCCATTCCCAGGCCCATGCAGAAAATGTGATAGATTGTGATAAACTGATTGGCCAGGGAGGTGGCGGAAAGTTCCAGCTCCCCCAAAGTTCCCACCATAATGGTATCCAGCATATTGACCCCGACGGTGATCAGGCTCTGCAGGGAGATGGGCAGTGCCAGTGTCAGTACCCGCACATAAAACGCCCTGTCCCCCGAAAACAATTTTTTAATCATCTGCCTATCATCTCTCCGATCTGCTCGATCATCAGCTTTGTAAAATCAGATTCCTGATTCGTCTGTACCACAGGTCCTTCTCCGGTGAAGATCATTTCCGTCCTGTGCTCTGACCTGTAGCTGTCCCAATAGGGCATATCCCTGCCGTCCGCATCTTTGCCGTTGGGGTCGCCTGTACTGATGAAATTCGCCCAGTAATTGCACATCTGTCTCGCCAGATCGTAATGCCTGCCCACAAAGGGCCGCCAGCATTTTGCAAGCGTCTCAAAGAAGAACCACAGATCCACGGAATGGAATGTGCCCGGATCATCCCAGCCCGGAATATCCGGCTGAAAGCTGTAACAGTAATTCTGCCTGGGCCTGCTGCCCCTTTCATTGGCAAGGAATTCACTTTTCACCGTGCAGCTGATTCCGTTTACCGGCGCATAACCGCCCTCCGTTTTTACATGTGCCTCGGGACAGGCAAGAAATCTCTCCGCACGCTCTCCCAGCAGCTCCGCCAAAATATCATCCACTTCCGGATACATTAAAAACGCCGCCGAAATTCCCAAATCCTGTCCGAGATGGATTTTCCTGCGGAGCGTATCCGCATCATCAAAAAGCACAAACCGGCTCTCATTCCCCTCCGTGTCCGTAAAATACTTGGCGCACAGGTCATTGGAATAAAAGATAGACCGCTGCTTCCGGGCC
>JAIDME010000450.1 GCA_029050705.1 Acetatifactor sp. | reverse complement strand
GGCGTTCATGAAATCCCCGTCATGTGAATTATCAATATGTAATTGATTTTTTTTAAAATTGATAGTAGCATGATAAAAGGACATCAATTAAATATAATAAATCAGAGGAAAGATACTGGTGAGAAATTGAAAAAGAGAATTATAGAACTGTTTTCCTGCCAGGAAGGAAATAGTCAAGTTTTCTATTTCATTATTCAGCATGGTACTAAAGGGGATAACATTAATATCCCCTTTTAATATATTCAGAAGGTAACTGAAAGGAACTTTTATTATGAATAAAGCTTATAGCACATTTCTGCTTGTTATCCTGTATTGCATATTCCTTACCGGCTGCGGAAAGCATGAAAACAGTGCCGATACCTGGAGGGGAATTCAGGCGGGGGCAGATCTGTCCGCAATCATTGAAAGAACAGAATATTATGACATAATCGTGGAATCGGAGCAATCATTTCCGCAGGAGCAGAGTGTTGAAAGTCCGGATGGTTTTCTCTGTGTTTTTTTGTGTACACTGCTTTATCAGGATGAACCGGTACAGCTCTGGGCGGCTTTGCGCACGGAGGGTATGGATATCTGGCTTCACAGGGCGGATGGAAGCCGGGAACTGCTGCTGCAGAAGATATCCACGGAATATGCTGATGCTAAGTGGTATCTGGACCGGGAGGGAAATTGCTATTGCTGGAAAAATTCACAAAAATCTTATGACCGGGAAGGGGTCGTGCTAGAGACGAAGGATACTTCCCTTAAGAAACTCATGGCAACAGGAGAGGTGCCTTTTTCAAAAGAATGGGAATATGGACATGATATCACGGATTTCTGCCAGTTACCGGATGGCAGGGTCTACATGATCATGGAGGATAAGGAGGAGGGTTCCAGAAAACTGCTGGAGCTTGATCCTGCCACCGGACTTACCACGGAACAGGACAGGGTTCAGCTGAAAAATTCCGCTGTAGAAAGACAAATGCTGGGAGCAGGACAGGACTCTCTGCTTGTGCTTGACAGGGATCCCGGTATCGGTTATGAGATATTTGAAGTCGAGGTAAATGACGGGAGCATGCCCTGTATCTTCTCTTTTACCGGGACATCCTATTCCTTCGGGCATCCCGGAATGACTCTGCAGGATTTCAGGATGCTGGCGGACGAAAGCATCGTAATGCTGTGGACGGCGGACGAAGGGACTTCAGCAGTCTGTGAAAAACTCAGAATGTCCAAGGTGGAAAAAATCCCCATCATCCTTCGGGGAAAATTTAATGGTGATGGTTGGCTTAGTGCGCAGGTCGCCCTCTTTAACCGAACCAACAGCGATTACCATGTGATACTGGAAGACTGCGGCGGCGGAAATGATCTGGATGATTTTGCCAGGCTGACCAGCATTCAGATTGCCGCCGGAAAGGGCCCTGACATTCTGTATGGGACATTGATGCAGGATTATATCGCCGGCATGATGGAAAAAAACGCTCTTGAAGATTTAAGACCGTATATGGAAAAAAGCGGCATCAGGGAAGAGGACTATTTCCCCTTCGCCTTCAGCACATGGAAAATGGATGATCGGATATACGGTATTAATGCCAGGGTCACCGGTATGTTTGGTTACAGAATGGATGCCGCAATATTGGATGGGTATACGGCGTCCGATATCAATGCTTTGACAAATGCTCTGCTTTCTTACCGGGAGAGGGCTATATTCCGGCCGGGATATTCTCCTCAGAAAATATTGGATTTCTTTTTAGAAGGAACGGATACTCTCTGGGGGATGGTTGACTGGGAAGAGGGCACCTGCGATTTTAGCGGAGAGCTTTTTGCAAAGATACTGGAAATCGCAGTACGATATGGGGACACAGGAAGAAACAGCGAATTTCCCTGTATGATGGAGGCAAGGTCTTTTCGCAATCTGTTTGAGTTTGACAGTGAGAGCGACCAGGAAAAGGCCGGGAAAATAACCTGTGGGATCTTATTTGATGACGGATGCCATATCGGGATTAGTTCCTATTCTACTATGGCAATCAATGCAAATTCCACTAATAAAGAAGGTGCATGGCAGTTCATCAGCTTTTTGTTGGGAGAGGAGGTGCAATCTTCCGATACATTTTATGTCCCCGTAAACAGGAAAGTCTTCGAGGCCTGGCTGAATGCGCAGCTGGAAGAAGTCAGCGACGGCAAAGAGAAAGTGACAGGCCGTATAATTTATGAGATTGTAGGCGGAGAAGTCAGGGTCACTTCCACAGAGACTGTCTACACAGCAGAAGACATTACGGAAGAAAAGGCGGCAGAGTATACCAGAGCCCTGGAAGAAGCCCATCCTTACCCCATCCGTACCATCCCTGTCCTTAACATCATCAGGGAGGAAGCGGAGGATTATTTTAACGGCAGCAAAACAGTGGAAGAAGTGACCGCATTAATCGCCAACCGTGTACAACTATATCTGGATGAAATCCACTAGCTTTTCGTTGTTGCCTCTTTGTCTCTGAATTTCGCGCGTTCCTTATTGCACATTTCACCAATTTATGGTATTATCAAATTTAACTTTAATATTTTCCGGGAGGAGTTTTTGATGGCACAGCTGTGGGGCGGGCGGTTCACGAAAGAGACAGACAAACAGGTCTATGATTTCAATGCGTCCATAAGATTTGATAAACGTCTGGTTTGCCAGGACATTGAGGGCAGTGTGGCTCATGTTACAATGCTGGCAAGGCAGGGTATCCTCACCGAAAAAGAGATGCAGGAGATTATGGTCGGGCTTACCTCCATCCGGGAGGATGTAGAGAGCGGGAAGCTTTTGATAGATGAAAAATATGAGGACATTCACAGCTTTGTGGAGGCAGTTCTGACAGAGCGTGTGGGGGAGGCAGGGAAGAAACTGCACACCGGCAGGAGCCGCAACGATCAGGTGGCGCTGGATATGCGCCTCTATACAAGGCTTCAGGTGATTGAGGTGGATGCGCTGCTTAAAGATCTTCTGGAGGTCATTCTGAACACCATGAAGGAAAATCTTGACACCTGCATGCCGGGATTCACACATCTGCAGAAAGCCCAGCCCATCACCCTGGCCCACCATTACGGCGCTTATTTTGAGATGTTCAAGAGGGACCGTCTGCGCATGAAAGATATTTTTAAGCGCATGAATTACTGTCCTCTGGGGGCGGGAGCCCTGGCGGGAACCACCTATCCTCTGGACAGGGATCTGACGGCGGAGCTTATGGGCTTTTACGGGCCCACCTTAAACAGTATGGATTCCGTTTCGGACAGGGATTATCTGATAGAGTTCCTGGCGGCGCTTTCCACGGTGATGATGCACCTGAGCCGGTTTTCGGAGGAGATTATTATCTGGAACTCCAACGAGTATCGGTTTGTGGAGATAGACGATGCCTATTCCACGGGAAGCAGCATCATGCCTCAGAAGAAAAACCCTGACATAGCAGAGCTGGTGCGGGGCAAGACGGGGCGGGTCTATGGGGCCCTGGTGAGTCTGCTGACCACCATGAAGGGGCTTCCCCTTGCCTATAACAAAGACATGCAGGAGGACAAGGAGGCGGCATTTGACGCTTTTGACACGGTGAAGGATTGTATCGGCCTGTTTACCGGCATGCTTAGTACGATGAAATTTAATAAGGAACGCATGGCGGCCAGTGCCATGAAGGGCTTTACCAATGCGACGGACGCGGCGGATTATCTGGTGAACAAGGGTGTGCCATTCAGGGATGCTCACGGCATTATCGGCAGGCTGGTACTTTACTGTATTGACAAAAATACTTCTATTGATGCCCTGTCCCTGGAAGAACTGAAAAAAATCAGCGACAGATTTGAGGAGGACATCTATGATGCTGTATCTCTTAAGACCTGTGTGGAGAAGCGGCTTACTGTGGGCGCACCGGGGTCGGAAGCCATGCGCAGGGTGATCGCCCTGCAGGAGCAATACCTGGCGGAGCAGGATGATGACTGGTTCCCGGACTCAGGGGAATACAAAATTTAGCGAAAAGTGACGGAGGAGAATGATAATGAGTGAGAAGTTAAAGGTTGGAATTTTAGGCGGCACAGGCATGGTAGGACAGAGGTTTATCGCTCTGCTGGAGAACCATCCCTGGTTTGAGGTGACTACCATAGCGGCGAGTCCCCGCTCTGCGGGAAAGACCTATGAGGAGGCAGTGGGAGACAGATGGAAGATGGATACGCCCATGCCGGAGGCAGTGAAGAATATCCAGGTCATGAACGTCAACGAAGTGGAAAAGGTGGCATCCAAAGTGGATTTTGTTTTCAGCGCCGTTGACATGTCCAAGGAAGAGATTAAGAAAATCGAGGAAGATTATGCGAAGACGGAGACGCCTGTGGTCTCCAACAACAGCGCCCACCGCTGGACGCCGGCCGTGCCCATGGTTGTGCCGGAGATAAATCCGGACCACATGAAGGTCATAGAGTTTCAA
>JAIDME010000045.1 GCA_029050705.1 Acetatifactor sp. | reverse complement strand
TCCTGCGCCTCATAAGATAAAGGCCAGCCTGGATGAGTATGTGGTGGGACAGGAGCACGCCAAGAAGGTTATCTCCGTAGCGGTTTATAACCATTATAAGCGCGTAGCCACCAACACCATGGATGAGATTGAGATAGAAAAGTCAAATATGCTGATGATAGGCCCTACCGGGTGCGGCAAGACCTATCTGGTGAAGACGCTGGCAAGGCTGCTGGATGTGCCTCTGGCTATTGCGGATGCAACATCCCTTACCGAGGCAGGCTACATTGGTGATGATATTGAGTCTGTTGTGTCCAAGCTGCTGGCGGCAGCCGACAATGATGTGGAGAAGGCGGAGCGGGGCATTATCTTCATCGACGAGATTGACAAGATTGCCAAGAAAAAGAATACGAATACCAGGGATGTCAGCGGCGAAAGCGTACAGCAGGGCATGCTGAAGCTTTTGGAAGGCGCGGAGGTGGAGGTTCCGGTGGGAGCCAACAGCAAGAATGCCATGGTGCCTCTCGCTACGGTAAATACCAGAAACATCCTGTTTATCTGCGGAGGCGCATTCCCTGATCTGGAGGATATTATCAAGGAGCGTCTGACGAAAACGGCATCCATCGGCTTTAACTCCGAATTGAAGGACAAATATGACAAGGACAAAAACATTCTGTCTAAAGTGACGGTGGAGGATATTAAAAAATTCGGTATGATTCCCGAATTTATCGGGCGTCTGCCCATCATCTATACCCTGGAGGGTCTGACAAAGGAGATGATGGTGAAAGTGCTGAAGGAACCCAGGAATGCCATCCTGAAGCAGTATCAGAAGCTGCTGGAGTTGGATGAGGTAAGGCTGGAGTTTTCCGAGGGAGCGCTTGAGGCGATAGCGGAGAAGGCCCTGGAGCGGGATACCGGAGCCAGAGCTCTGCGCTCTATCATAGAGGAGTTTATGCTGGATATCATGTATGAGATTCCTAAGGATGATAATATCGGCCGCGTCACCATCACCAGAGAATATATTGAGGGAACCGGCGGCCCTGTCATTGATATTCGGGGCAATCAGCTGCTGGAGGACAAGACCCAATAGCTTATGTAATAAACTGAGAACCGGAAAAGGTTCTCAGTTTTTTTATATTGACATTTTAAAAATCTGTGATATTATATACATATGAACAGTTATTCAAGTGTTCAATAAACAAAAAGGTAAAGGAGCCGTACACTATGAAAAAGACGTACAAAATTGAGGTTGACTGCGCGAACTGTGCCCTGAAGATGGAGGAGGCCGCAAAGAAAGTGGAGGGCGTCACGGATGTGACAGTCAGTTTTATGACCCAGAAAATGAAAGTGGAGTTTGCGGAGGGCGTGGACGATAAAGATGTTATGCAGGCGGTTCTGAAGGCATGCAAGCGTGTAGAGGACGACTGCGAGATCTTCCTCGACTAGCGTGGAAAGAACTTCTAAAGACGTCCCATAACAGAATGGAACGTCAAGAAGTTCTATGTCTGCATAGCAGACTTTTCCACGCGGAAGAACGCAAATGCGGCGTTCTTCCCACAAGCGTGAGCGTTGTGTTTTTTATCGGCAATGTGAAGAATTAGTGTGTATGAGAGGAAGATGCGTTATGACAAAAAAGCAGAAAAGGGTTTTAATTCGAATTATCATTGCCGCCGTCCTTATGGTGGCGCTGCACTTTGTGGAGGTGTCCGGAATTCTGAAATTTGCCCTGTATCTGGTGCCTTATATTGTCATCGGCTATGACATTCTGCGGAAGGCGGCGCTGGGGATTGTACATGGCGAGGTCTTTGATGAAAATTTCCTGATGGCGGTGGCTACGGTGGGTGCTATGCTGCTGGGAGTATACAACGAACTTCAGGGCGGTGATGGCGAGTTTGCCGAAGGCGTGGCGGTTATGCTGTTCTATCAGATAGGCGAGCTGTTCCAGGCGGTTGCCGTGGGCAGAAGCCGCAGGAACATCAGCGCCCTTATGGACATCCGCCCGGATTATGCTAACATCGAGGGCGAGAACGGCGAGCTGGAGCAGGTGGACCCGGATGATGTGGAGATTGGAACGGTCATTATAGTACAGCCCGGCGAAAAGATACCCATAGACGGCGTTGTGGTGGAGGGCAGTTCTACCCTGAACACTGCCGCACTTACCGGCGAGAGTGTGCCTAGGGAGGTGGAAACCGGCGGGGAGGTCATCAGCGGCTGTGTGAATATAACAGGACTTTTGAAAATAAGGACCACCAGGGAATTTGGTGAGTCCACCGTCTCCAGGATACTGGATCTGGTGGAAAATTCCAGTATGAAGAAGGCCCGGACCGAGAACTTTATCACCAAGTTTGCGAAATATTATACTCCGGCGGTGTGCGGAGGAGCGCTGGTTCTGGCGGTGCTTCCCTCGCTGGTGAATCTGGTTCTGGGCCAGCCGGCGGGCTGGAGCACATGGATCATCCGGGCACTGACATTCCTGGTCATCAGCTGTCCCTGCGCCCTGGTCATATCCATTCCCTTAAGCTTTTTCGGGGGCATTGGAGGCGCGTCTGCATGCGGTATTCTTGTAAAGGGTTCCAATTACCTGGAGGCTCTTGCCCAGACAAAGTACGTGGTCTTTGACAAGACCGGCACACTGACAAAGGGCGTGTTTCAGGTGACGGAAATCTGTCCTGACGAAAAGTGGCAGGAGATGATGGCGAAGCAGACAGAGACCACGGCGGATACAAAAGCACTTTCGCAGGATGAGCGGACGGCTGATGCTGTGACGGCTGCGGATGCGTCCGGGCTGTTGCTGGAATATGCCGCTTATGCGGAAAGCTATTCCAATCATCCTATTTCCAGAAGCCTGAAGGAGGCTTACGGCCGGGAGATAGACAAGACGAAAGTGGCAGAAGTGGAAGAGATTGGCGGCCACGGCGTGACTGCAGTGGTGAACGGCGTACAGGTTGCCGCCGGGAATGAAAAACTCATGAGGAAGCTTGGGCTGTCCTGCGGTATGACAGAGGCTGCAGGTACTGTAGTCCACCTGGCCGTAGACGGAACATACGCAGGGTACATTCTGATTGCGGATGTGGTAAAGGAGCAGTCCCGGGAGGCTATAGCGGCGCTGAAGGCGGCGGGCGTGAAAAAGACGGTGATGCTCACCGGCGACAGCAGGAACGCCGCGGAGCATGTGGCAGGACAGCTGGGACTGGATCAGGTGAAGAGCGAGCTGCTTCCTGCTGATAAGGTTGAGGCAGTGGAGGCTTTGCTTGCGGAAAAATCCGAAAAAGAAAAGCTTGCCTTTGTGGGAGATGGAATCAATGATGCGCCTGTGCTCTCCAGGGCGGACATCGGCGTTGCCATGGGTGCGCTGGGGTCTGACGCCGCAATCGAGGCGGCCGATATTGTGCTGATGGATGACAATCCCATGAAACTGGCTCTGGCAATGAAAATTTCCCGGAAATGCCTGCGGATCGTTTACGAGAACATTGTCTTTGCACTTACGGTGAAGGCGGCCTGTCTGGTGCTGGGCGCGCTGGGGATTGCCAACATGTGGCTTGCCATTTTTGCGGATGTGGGGGTCATGGTTCTTGCAGTGTTGAATGCAATCAGATGTTTAAAAGTAGAGAACGGCAGAGCGGCACATTGACTGCGGCTTATGCCTGATTTATCAAGCCTGTGTTTTGTGCGGATAAAGCGCGCATGAGACACAGGTTTTCTGAGTTATCCGGAGCGCATTTACAAAAGTATCTTTGCGGATGGTGTCACACCGGGAAAGACCGCGAATATATTAATTCATAAGAGGTGAAAACAGATGAAGGAATTTGCAGTAATAGGGATTCCCTTTTTCGGGACGGTCCTGGGAGCAGCGATGGTATTTCTGATGAAGAAAGAGATGAATACCGGGCTGGAGAAGCTGCTGCTGGGGTTTGCATCCGGTGTTATGATCGCCGCATCCATTTGGTCTCTTTTGATACCTGCCATTGAGATGTCGGAGGAACAGGGGAATCTGACATGGCTCCCTGCCACAGCGGGATTCTTGCTTGGCATGGGGTTTCTTCTGCTGCTCGACAGTCTGGTGCCCCATATTCATATTGACAGTCAGGAGCCTGAGGGAGTAAAATCTAAACTCAAGAAAACAACCATGCTTGTACTGGCTGTGACACTGCACAATCTGCCGGAGGGTATGGCGGTAGGAGTGACCTTTGCAGGGGCTATGATGGCGGAAACAGGAATTACCATGGCGGGAGCGCTGGCTCTTTCGGTGGGAATAGCCATCCAGAATTTTCCGGAGGGGGCTATTATCTCCATGCCTCTGCGCAGTGCAGGGGCATCCAGGAGAAAGGCGTTTTTGTACGGCGTGTTGTCAGGGGTTGTGGAGCCGATGGGCGCTGTCATCACTATCCTGCTGGCGTCCCATGTGGTGCGTGTGCTGCCTTACCTGCTTGCCTTTGCGGCAGGAGCTATGATTTATGTGGTGGTGGAGGAACTGATTCCCGAGTCGCAGTCGGGAGAGCACACAAACATTGGAACAGTAGGAGTGGCAATCGGCTTTGCACTGATGATGGTGCTGGATGTGGCACTAGGATGAAAAGATTTTCTAAGGCGCCTCAGGGACGCCGCCTAAGAAAATCTAAGTTTCATCCAGAAGAACGCAAATACAGCGTTCTTCCCATATTGATGAAGGAGAAACACATGAGATTAATTATCATACGGCACGGGGACCCCGATTATTCGGTGGATTCCCTGACAGAAAAGGGGTGGAGAGAGGCGGAGCTGCTGGCTGAGCGGATTGCAAAGCTTGATGTGAAGGCTTTCTATGTCTCCCCATTGGGCAGAGCAAAGGATACGGCTTCTCTGACCCTGAAGAAAATGGGACGAACGGCGGTGGAATGCGACTGGCTGAGAGAGTTTCCGCCGCAGATTTACCGGCCCGATGTGAAGGGAAGGAAGACCATTGCCTGGGATTGGCTGCCGGAGGACTGGACGGCGGATGAGAGGTACTTTGACAGGAAGCAGTGGTGTGAGACTGAGGCTATGCGGGAAGGCAGGGTAGATGAAATGTACCGCTATGTGACGGACAGCTTCGATGCCCTGCTGGCGGAGCATGGCTATGTGCGCCGGGGCGGACTGTACCTGGCGGAGCGCCCCAACCGTGACATAATCGTGCTGTTCTGCCACTTCGGGGTGGAGTGCGTGCTGCTGTCCCATCTGATGGGAATTTCCCCCATGCCACTCTGGCACAATACCTGCGCAGCACCATCGGCAGTGACCGTCATTTATACCGAGGAGCGCAGACAGGGTAAGGCAGCCTTCCGCATCAACGGCTTCGGCGATATATCCCACCTGTATGCCGCGGGGGAGGAACCGGCCTTTGCCGCCAGGTTCTGCGAGACCTTTGACAATGCTGAGGAGCGACATGATTAACGTGAAAATTCTGCTGAGCGGAGTCGAGGGAGTTAACGAGAAACGAGTAATCCGGGAGGGCTAAAAATGACAGCAGAGATAATCTTTCTTCCAAAGCCCAAGAGTGTCTGCTACGGAGAAGGTGTCTTCGAAATGTGCTATGACACGCACATTGTATGCGGAGAGGGCGTGGAGATGCTGCCGGCCAGGCTGCTGGTCCGGAGCGCCTTGCAGTGGGCGGGACTTAAGCTGCCTGTGGTGCGGGGGAAAAGCCGTCCTCAGGGAGATATCGGGCTGAGATTAGATTTAAGCCTGGAGGCACAGGAGATCCGTCAAGGGGATATTGGTCTGAGATTGGATTTAAAAATGAAGGCGCAGGAGTATGTCATCAGGGTTAAGCCTGAGTTCGTCATGGTGACCGGGGGATCCGGAGCCGGACTTCTGTACGGGGTGCAGACTCTTTGTCAGATGCTGGAGCAGTGCGGAGGAGTGCTGCCCGTGGTGCAGATTCGGGATTTCCCAGATATGGAGAGAAGGGGATATTACCTGGACCAGACCAGGGGGCGGGTGCTGAAGCCGGAAGAACTTAAAAAAGTGGTGGACAGGCTGTGCCGCTATAAGATAAACCAGTTCCAGCTGTATGTGGAGCATACGTATCTGTTTCGGGATTTTTCTGAGATGTGGCGGGATACCACGCCCATGAGCGCAGAGGAGATCATGGAGCTGGACGATTATTGTGCGGAGCGGCATATCGAACTGGTGCCTTCACTGGCCAGTTTCGGCCATCTGTATACACTGCTCAGCACAAAGAGCCATGAGAATCTGTGTGAGCTGCCGGACGCTGCAGCCCAGCCCTTTTCCTTTTGGGACCGCATGACCCATCACACGATCAATGTGGCAGACTCAAAGGCGCTGCCGTTGATCAAGGGGATGCTGGAGGAATATATGGCGCTGTTCCGGTCCCGGCGGTTTAACCTATGTGCGGATGAGACCTTTGATCTGGGAAAAGGCAGAGCTGCAGAGCTTGCAAAGGAGAAAGGTGTCCACAGGATTTATGTGGACTATTTAAAGGAGCTGTGTGAGTTTCTGGTGGAGCATGGCAGGACGCCCATGTTCTGGGGGGATGTCATCTGCGAGGAGCCTGCTTTTGTACGGGAACTGCCGGAGGGAACCATCTGCCTGACCTGGGGTTACGCGCCGGACCAGCGGGAGGATGAGAGCCGCAAAATGGCGGAGACGGGAATTAAACAATATCTCTGTCCCGGCGTCAGCGGCTGGAATCAATGGATGAACAGGATTGGCGACAGCTACCGGAACATTGCGAGGATGTGTACCTATGCCGGAAAATATCATGCGGCGGGTATTCTGAACACGGATTGGGGAGACTACGGAC
>JAIDME010000449.1 GCA_029050705.1 Acetatifactor sp. | reverse complement strand
GAGATCAACCGTGCCACTCCGAGAACCCAGGCAGGTCTTTTGGAATGTATGGAGGAGCGGCAGGTGACCATTGACGGGGAATCTTATCTGCCCGGAAACCCTTTTTTCGTTATCGCAACCCAGAATCCTGTGGAGACAGCAGGAACCTTTCCCCTGCCGGAGGCACAGATGGATCGCTTTATGATGAAGCTGTCCATGGGACTTCCGGAGAAAAAAGAGGAACTTGCCATTTTACAGAGGTATATGGCTGATGAACCCCTGGATGAGCTGCAGAGCGTTCTGACTTTAGAGGAACTGCTGCAGGCAAGGCAGGAGGTCAAACAGATTTTTGTACATAAGTGTGTGATGGAATACATGGTTTCTATTGTGGATGCCACCAGACAGGGCGGCAATATTATCATGGGTGTCAGCACCAGAGGAAATCTGGCGCTGCTTCGTTGTGCCAGGGCTTATGCCTATCTGGAAGGAAGAGGCTATGTGACGCCTGATGACGTGAAAGTACTGGCAATACCGGTCCTGGCTCACCGACTGGTGCTGGGCTATGGCTCCGGCGGAAGCGAAACTGCCGGGGAGCTGATTCAGAAACTGCTTGACACCACGCCCGTACCCACAGAGGATTTTACAGTATGATTAAATTACTGGGCGTTGGCCTGCTCTTTTTCCTGTTGTTCCTGCTGCAGAAAAAGATATACCGCAGCTTATGGAATAAGAATTTGACGGTAGATATCAGCTTTGCCAGAGAACATATCTTTGAAGGAGAAGAGAGTGAGCTGAAAGAGATCATTCAGAATAAAAAGAAGCTTCCTCTTCCTATGCTGAAGGTTAAATTCAAGACTGACCGTCATCTGTTATTCGGAAACAACATGGAGGGTGCCGGGACTACTGACCAATTCTACAGGAATGATATATTCCGTGTGGGCGGCGGGGAGAAGATTACAAGGACATTGAAATTTATCGGCGGCAGAAGAGGCTTTTATGAGATTGACAGTGTAAGTCTGGTGGCTTCTGATATCTTTCTGATCGATCAGATGGTGGATGAACTGTCACTGCATGGAGAGATATATGTGTATCCAAGACCCTATGACAGTCAGGAAATGCGTCAGTCACTGATCCGGCTGAATGGTGAGGTGCTGTCCAGACGCCATTTGCTGGAAGATCCTTTTGAGTACAGGGGGATAAGAGAATATCAGCCCTTTGATGATATGCGAAGCATTAACTGGAAAGCTACCGCCAGGACAGGCGGATTGAAGGTGAACCAGAAAAACTATACCTCACTGAGATCCATCCGTATTTTCTTTAATGTGGAGGACACCGGCATTATGAAAAAGGAGGACTGTGTGGAAGCCTCCCTTCAGCTGGTGGCGGGCTTAAGCGTTTTTTTCTTAAGCCAGGGAATCCAGACAGCGTGTTACGGAAACGGTGTGGATATCAGAACTCATGAGCCTCTTGCCATTGCGGAAAGGGCGGGGGAGGGCCAGTTTGATGCTATTTGCCGGGGGCTTGCCCGCCTGGATCTGGAACAGCCCGCGGCGGACTTTACAGGATGTTTTGAAGAGCAGCTGTTCTCGGAGGCAAAGGGAACCATTTCCTGTTTTGTAGCGCCGAATCAGTATGATGATTTTCTGGGACTTCTGGAGAAATATGCGGATGCGGGAAATGAATTTTACTGGTTTTATCCCATTCGCGGGAAAGAAGAGCCGGTGCTTCCCGAAAAGTTGAGGAAACAGGTGCGCTTTATTCATCTGGACCGTTGAACCGAAAATGCATGCCGGATGTCTGTGTTCGGTTTGGGACGGATGCAGGGTACAGGAG
>JAIDME010000448.1 GCA_029050705.1 Acetatifactor sp. | reverse complement strand
GGTCTGTTGTGTATAAGAGACATGATAATGGCTATTTATTATGTGTATGCTTTCGTAGTGTTGATGAATTCCGGTACTTTTGACGAAATGATGCAACAGATTATGGAAAACTATTATTAATAATTTGTCGGTAAGATGAGAGTATTACAGGAACCCCAAAAAAATTTAAAGACTCTGGAAGATGAACTGTTCCGGATCGGATTGGCAGCACTGGCAGTGGCAGTAGTTCTGGCAGTGCTGTATCAATGTGTTTTGAAAAATTTTCTTCCGTTGGTTCCCTGTTTTTTCAGTGCCTTTCTGGGAATTTACTGTCCGGGCTGCGGCGGCACGAGAGCATTGTCAGCGTTGCTTCACGGCCATTTCCTTAAGTCTCTTTGGTATCATCCGTTTATTCCGTATTTTGTGTTTATCTACATTGGTTTTTTGCTCACACAGGGACTTCAAAGGCTTGGGGTAAAGGGAATCAGAGGGTGGAAGTTCCATTACTGGTATCTGTGGGCAGGTCTGGCAATTCTCACGATAAACTTTTTGGTTAAGAATTTTCTCAGACTGAAGTTTGGCATACTGATGTGACTTTTTCGCTTTCTGTATGTTCAGGATTCTTCATCTGTGATTATGTTCACATCGTCAGGAGTCTCACCGTGGAGAAAGCTTATAATGATTTGGATTCTCTTGTATGCTCTGGAATAATTTCCATAGGCATAGTCGGCTGTATATTCGTTGTAGGAGCCGTTGCTGTATGCCTCGTGGTAGCTTTCCACTGCAGTAGTCATATACTGGCTTGCCTCATCTGCCGTGGCTTCAAGATAATCAAATTCTTCGGGAAAATCAAGATTGGCAAAGGACTGGAATAAAAGATCCAATTCATCCAGATAGCCAAGGAATTCCGCAACGGCACCATCGGCCTGTGCGTCTATGTTGTTCATGCCGTTATCTATCTCAGAAATTTTATTGCAAAAATCATCTACATTTTTTCGGAACTGTACCAGCTCCGGATCCTCGCCACATGCTGTTAACATGACTGTGGCAAAAACAGCGGCGATCAGCATACATAACTTATTTTTCAACTCAGGTCAACCTCCAATTCATGCCCATTGGCAGACATCATATCATTAAATTTATCATATTTTGTCTTAATAGGCAATACATAACCCGTACAAAAAGAATAAATCCTCCCCTTTACGGTTTGTTCCGGTGTATGATATGATAGTCAAAAAAGAAAACGGGGCTGGGTGGGAGGCACCTTATGACGCAAAGTGAATTTTCAGAACGTTCAAAATCTTATCTGTATCTGGACGGCGCTACAGGATCAAATCTGGTAAAGGCCGGAATGCCGTCAGGCGTCTGCCCGGAACAGTGGATACTGGAGCATCGGAGTGTGATGCTGGAATTGCAGAAACAATATGTACTTGCCGGAACGGATATTTTATATGCGCCGACTTTTACGGCCAACAGGATAAAACTGGCTGAATACGGACTTGAAGATCAGCTGCAGGAAATGAATCGGGAGCTTGTGGCAATTTCAAGAGAGGCTGCGGAAACGGTTTCAGGCCGCAGGGTCTATGTGGCGGGAGATCTTACTATGACCGGAGAACAGTTGACTCCCATGGGAACCATGAAACCGGATGAACTGATCTCCGTTTACAAGGAACAGATTCTTGCCCTGATGGAGGCGGGAGTTGACCTTCTGGTGGTGGAGACAATGATGAGCCTGGCGGAGGCAAGGGCGGCACTTATTGCAGCAAAGGAGGTCTGTGAACTGCCCGTTATGGTTACTATGACTTTTGAACCGGATGGCAGGACGCTGTACGGGACGGATGCCCGGACAGCCGCGGTGGTTCTGGAAAGTCTCGGTGCGTGTGCCATCGGCGTAAACTGCTCCAGCGGCCCCGGTGCCATGCAGCAGATTGTGGCTGATATGGCCGCCGTCACAGGGGAAATCCCCATCATAGCCAAGCCAAATGCGGGATTGCCCTTTTTGGACGAACAGGGACGTACCTGCTATGAAATGGATGCTGATTCATTTGTGGAGGAAATGAAGCTTCTGGTGACTGCGGGGGCAACCGTTCTGGGCGGCTGCTGCGGAACCTCACCTGAGTTTATCGGCAGGCTTAAGGTTACCTTTGGCAGAGAGCCGGACTGCAATGTGCAGAGACGGCAGCCCGGGATGCGGTTCCTGGCTTCGGAGCGGAAGACCGTGGAGTTTGGACTGGATGGGAATTTTATGATTGTGGGGGAGCGCATTAATCCCACGGGGAAAAAGCTTCTGCAGGCGCAGCTGCGGGAGGGCGTCATGGACAAGGTGCTGCAGTTTGCCGAGGAGCAGGAAAGAGACGGCGCCTGTATCCTGGATGTCAACATGGGTATGAGCGGCATCAACGAAAAAGAAATGATGCTGCGTACCATAGAGGAGGTGTCCGGTGTAACCGGTCTGCCCCTGTCACTGGATTCAAGTCATGTGGAGGTACTGGAGGCGGCACTGCGGTATTATCCCGGAAGAGCGCTGGTCAACTCCGTTTCTCTGGAAACGGAAAAGATCGAAAAACTTCTTCCGATTGTTAAAAAGTACGGAGCCATGTTTATTTTGCTGCCTTTGTCAGACAGGGGGCTGCCGGAAAATATAGAAGAAAAAATCCATATTATTGATACTATTCTGGAACGGGCGTACTCTCTTGGAA
>JAIDME010000447.1 GCA_029050705.1 Acetatifactor sp. | reverse complement strand
ATGCACATACAAAAAACGGTTTACAACTATCTGCGGTCCGTTGTACAGCGTGGGCTCCATGGACACACCGACCACGTTTGTAGTCATTCCAAAGAAAAATACAAGCACCGTTGCAATAAATGCCGCCGCCAGAATACCGAATATCCAGGTAAATACTTCCCGAATCATGGCCGAGCTTATTTTTTTTCTTCTTTTGTAAAAGCTTAAGCCCTTATTTTTTTTTGACATACTCCTGCTTCCTCATAATTCTGTACCGAAATAAGTATAGCATAAAAAAGAAAAACAGAAAAGGGGCAACTACACAAGTAATTGCCCCCCCTAAGCCTTTTTTATTTTACAAGCTCTTTAACCTTGGCTTTCTTGCCTACGCGGCCTCTAAGATAATTCAGCTTTGCACGCCTTACCTTACCTCTTCTGACAACCTCGATCCTCTCAACGTTGGGAGAATGTACCGGCCAGGTCTTCTCTACTCCGATGCCGTTGGAAACCTTTCTTACAGTAAATGTCTCCCTGTTGCTGCCGCCCTGTCTCTTCAGGACAATGCCCTCAAACATCTGAATTCTCTCGCGGTTTCCCTCTTTGATCTTACCATAAACTCTTACGGTATCACCCACGTTGAACTCATCTACGGTTTCCTTCAGCTGTTCAGCCTCAATCTCTCTGATAATATCACTCATAACGAGCCTCCTTCATAAAATTAGACGTTCTTAATACAATTCCTGTAACAGAGGACCGTCTTCATAATCGCAACAGTCAGATTTTACCACATGGAATGGGGAAATGCAAGTGTTTTTTCTTTTTGCTTATTGCAAAAATTTTAAATAACTTTGTGTAAAGGTTACAATGTCCATTGCCTAATTCTTCTCAAGCCATTCAAGGTGTGCGTCGCCGTCTTCTTTTGTCAGTCTTGCACAATGTACAAACTGATTCAGAACAACTATTTCCCCAAGTGTGTCTACGTCCAGGGACTCATATTCGGCATCATCCACCACCAGCAGGATACCGATATATTCTGCCCCACATGCTGACAATATGGGTTCTGTCTCACTTTCGGCCTGTGCTCCTTTGCTGTAAAGGAACTTGCCTTCACAGCAATACAGGCTGATATAAAGCCCCCTCATCCGCAAAGTATTCTTCAAAAGAAGCGTCCGCAGGCAGTTCAGGTGACAGCGCGTGTTTTGCCACATTATAATCAATCTTTGAATCTCCAAAGACTTCATTCGCGCATTGACTCAGAAAGCCTACGGTCTCCTCACAATACTTCACCGCAAGGTAGTTATCCTGAAATACTCTGTTCTCGCTTTTATAATTACTGATCTTCACAAGGATATCCTTGCCCGTCAGGCTTTCACATGAGACAAGAAGTTCGTGATTTCCTGTCATACTATCCCCCCATGGCGCCACATACTCAAATTTCTCTCCGTACTTCTGCTCCATATATTGCAATGCAGCATCATTGCTATTCTGCCTCGGCTCTTTTTGCGTACAGCCGGTTCCTCCTAATGACAGCACGACAAATAAAATCATCACAGTAAAAATATGTTTCATAATTCATCCTCCATATACTGTGCCGCAACATTGTTCCGTAAATAATTTGGCATACTGCACCAAAATGTCATAGTATGTCTGATAATACTTCCATCCACCACACCGGCTTGCCCGCCTTGTACAGCCCCGGCTTTTCCAGAAGGCGCTCCGACACCGTATTGCCTTCCAACACATGACCATAGGGAATCCAACCCCTCTCCAGAGTGCGGTTTATATTGTACGACAGCAGGGCTTCCCCAATACCCTGCCTGCGGTATTGCTCGTCCACATAAAGCATCCCCATACTGCCCTCATCATGGGTGCCGATAAAGCCTATCAGTCTGTCATCTGAAAATGCACCGTACATCACGCCATTCAGAATGCGGCCTTCCATATATTCTGTTGTCCCATGCGAATAATGTTCACTGATATAGTCCAAATCCCCGATGCCAAGTCTGCGAATATCCTTGTGCCGCACTGTCAGGGAGTTTCCGGCAGTATACAGGTACTGGCTGCACTTCCCCCAGACTCCGAAGCTTCTTGCCTTCAGTTCTTCTATCAGACGCTCCTGGATAACCACACACCACTTCGTCTGTTCAGGGATTGCAGACAACAGCTCTTCAACGTCCCCGTCATCTCCACAGAGCAACATACAGGTCTTTGCTTCCCTGTCCTCTACCAGCAGTTGTTCTCCCTTCCGGTACAGGATTTCTCCGCGGCCTCTCCCAAGGCTCTCCATAATATGAATATGATTCCTCTTGTCCTTTGCCAGTCTCCTGATTACCGCCTGTTTCTCCTCATACTTTTGATACAGGTCAGGACGCACCGCAGCTGTCCGCTCTATTGCGCGCTCCAGCCTCCACTGATTCACCTTGCCATGGTTGCCGGACAAAAGCACCTCCGGCACCCGCTTCCCATGCCATACCTCCGGGCGGGAATACTGCGGATACTCCAGTAAATCTCCGTGAAAGCTCTCTGCCTCCGCCGAAGTTTCATTTCCCAGAACTCCGGGCACCAGTCTGGCCACCGCATCCACAATCACCATGGCGGCAAGTTCACCCCCCGTGAGCACATAGTCTCCTATGGAGATATAATCCGTCACCGTCTCCTCCAAAACCCTTTCGTCAATGCCCTCGTAGTGCCCGCAGAGAATGATCAGCTCCTCCTCCCCGGCAAGTTCCTGCGCCTTCCTCTGGTTGAAGGTTTCTCCCTGGGGCGTGACATAAACAGTGCGGATATGTCTGCATCCCCCGCAAACAGATTTCCATGCATCAAAAACAGGCTGTGCCTGCATCAGCATGCCTGCACCGCCGCCATAGGGATAATCGTCCACTCTGCCGTGCTTCTCCTGAGTGAAATCCCGTATATTGACCGTGTTCAGTTCAATCAGCTGCCTGTCCACCGCCCGGCCGATAATGCTGGTTTCCAGCCCCTGCCGGACCATCTCCGGAAACAACGTTAATATGTGGAATTTCATATCGCAACCGTACCTTTCTGTAACATACATTTTGCTGCAATGTCATTTCAGAGGCGACCCTCACTTGTATTGATCGAAATGACATTGCAGGTCGCCCCCCAAATCTTACGGCTCCAGCAGCCCCTCCAGAATGTGAATTCTGATAAAGCCGGCCTCCACATCGACTTCCAGGACGCACTGCCTGATAGCGGGCAGAAGCAGTTCTCTCCCATCATCCAGGTCAATGACATATACATCGTTGGCCCCGGTCTCTATCACATCCCGCATGGAACCTATCTCACTGCCGTCCTCATTCTGCACCTTCAGTCCTATCAGGTCAGCCACAAAGTACTCGTCCTTTTCCAGTTTGACAGCGTTCTTTCTGGTAACCAGAAGAGATGCCCTGCGGTATTTTTCCACATCATTGATATTGTCAATTCCCTTGAATTTCAGGATGACAAACTGCTTAAAGAATTTAACTCCTTCTATCTCAAGGTCAAGGCGCTCCTTTCCCGTATCCAGGATAACCTCCTTCAGGCGTTTAAACCGCTTCGCGTCATCCGTTGTGGGAAACACCTTTACTTCTCCTTTTATTCCATGGGTAGAGGTAATCACCCCCACCTGAAAAAAATCTTCCATGCTGACTATATCCTTCCTCAATCTGTAAATCATTATTTCCCTGAACTATTACAATTGAGCAGGGAAGAATTTCTCCCTACTCGCCGTGCGGGCCCATGCTGCAAAGCGACCAGATTCCATATGCAGCCCTGTACATATAAAACGAGGAGGAACAAGGTTTGTTCCTCCCCACCTTTACTACTACACGATCTCAACATCCACTCTTTTGTTATCTTTGGATGATGCAGCCTTCACAACAGCGCGGATTGCCTTCGCAATTCTGCCCTGCTTGCCGATAACCTTACCCATATCGGACGCAGCTACATGAAGTTCGATGACTGTATTTCTGCCTTCGGTCTTCTCGGTCACAACAACCTCATCCGGATTGTCTACAAGCGCTTTCGCCACTACTTCAACTAATTCCTTCATAAGCCACCTCCAAAGACTCAGAATTTATTTTTCGATACCGGCCACCTTAAACAGCTTAGCTACCTGCTCGGTGGGCTGTGCGCCGTTAGCCAGCCACTTCTTTGCCAGCTCCTCGTTTACCTTAAACGTGCTGGGATTCGTGCTGGGATCATAGGTGCCGATCTCCTCAATAAATCTTCCGTCTCTGGGGGAACGAGAATCAGCTACAACGATTCTATAATAAGGAGCTTTCTTCTGTCCCATTCTTCTCAATCTGATTTTTACTGCCATTGTTTTTTCCTCCATCTATTACTTTTTGTATTGGTTATTTGGGCTTTCGCCCTGTATATGAACAGGTTTCCCGCCTGTCGGCGTTCACCTATATCTCTATCTTATACACAT
>JAIDME010000446.1 GCA_029050705.1 Acetatifactor sp. | reverse complement strand
AGATTGATATGTGCAACGGGCCTCTTGCGGGAAAGATTCTTTTGTTTTATTTTCCCCTGATGCTCTCCGGCATATTACAGCTTCTGTTTAATGCGGCAGACATTGCGGTAGCCGGACGGTTTGCAGGAAATGAGGCCCTGGCGGCGGTTGGCTCCACGAGCTCTCTGACAAATCTGCTGGTGAATCTGTTTATCGGTCTGTCCGTGGGTGCGAATGTGCTTGTGGCACGTTTCTATGGCGCAGGGAAGACAGATGAACTGAAGAGCATGGTGCAGACCGCTGTGGCCACCTCTGTCATCGGCGGCGTTATATTGGTATTTGTGGGCTTTTTTGTGTCAAAACCGGCCCTCACCCTCATGGGGACACCAACGGATGTCATTGCCCATTCTGTTCTCTATATGCGGATTTATTTTGCGGGCATGCCCTTCATGATGGCTTACAATTTTGGAGCAGCCGTGCTGCGTGCCGTTGGAGATACAAGACGTCCGCTCTATTATCTGCTGATTGCCGGAGTGGTAAATGTTCTCCTGAATCTGCTCTTCGTCATTGTCTTTCAGATGGGCGTGGCCGGAGTGGCAGTGGCAACTGTGATTTCACAGGCAATTTCCGCTTTCCTTGTACTCAGGTGCCTGATAATAACCGACAGTGTCTATCGATTGGAACTGAAAGGTATTCGCATTGCCGGGGACAAATTGGCCAAAATGGTTCAGATCGGAGTGCCGGCCGGACTTCAGGGTGCCTTGTTCTCCATTTCTAATGTGCTGATCCAGTCCTCTGTGAACAGCTTCGGTAAAATTGCCATGGCAGGCAATACTGCCGGGAGTAATCTGGAAGGGTTTGTATATACGGCAATGAACGCTTTTCATCAGGCAGCCATCAGCTTCTGCGGGCAAAATTACGGTGCCATGAAATATAAGAGGGTGGCGAAGTCCCTGTTTATCTGTCTCGGCTTCGTAATTGTGGTGGGATTGGCTATGGGAAGCGGGGCATACCTCTTTGCGGGGACATTGCTCAAGCTGTATTCCCCTGACGCGGAAGTTATAGGCTATGGTATCCTGCGCATGTCTTATATCTGTATCCCATACTGTCTGTGCGGCATGATGGATGTTATGGTCGGCGGCTTGCGGGGGATGGGTTATTCCATTATGCCTATGATCGTGTCGCTGACAGGCGCCTGTCTGTTCCGGGTGGTATGGATATACACTGTATTCCAACAGTACAGGACACTTGAGTGTCTCTATATTTCCTATCCCATCAGCTGGGGGTTGACCTTCCTGGTACATCTGGCATGCTTTGCAGTGGTCTACAGGAGGCTGCGAACACCTGACATGAAATAAGTTTGCCGATAATAGTGTTGGCTCATTCATAAGAGGAGTGGCGCATGATAGCATATGTAAACGGAATTGTGGAAGATATCACTGAGGAAAATGCAGTGGTTGATGTAAACGGAATCGGCTATAATGTGAAAATTTCCGGGGATACGGCTGCCAGGCTTCCGGGAATCGGAGAGCCTGTGAAACTTTATACCTATACCTGCGTCAGGGAGGATGCTTTTCAGCTTTACGGCTTTCTTTCCAGAGGCGACCTGGAGATATTTAAAAAACTGATCACCGTTAATGGCATAGGACCTAAGGGCGGGCTGGCCATTCTGTCGGTTATGGACGCGGACGACCTCCGCTATGCCATTATGTCGGGGGATGCAAAGGCTATCTCAAAGGCGCCCGGCATCGGTGCAAAGACGGCACAGCGGGTCATCCTTGATCTGAAGGATAAGATTTCCATAGATGATGCACTGATAAGCCGTGAAATTGCTGCTACGGCGGCAAATGCCGGACTCCAGGGTGATACACCCCAGAAGCGGGAAGCTATTGAGGCTCTTGTTTCCCTGGGATACGGACAGGCCGAGAGCGCCAAAGCGGTCAATGCCATTGAAGGCATCGAGGACATGGATTCCGGAGCGGTGCTGAAGGCTGCATTAAAAAGGATGTGGTAATTATGCCGGTTAAAAGAACCATTGAGACAAATATAACAGAAGAAGATATTAAAATAGAAGGCTCCCTGCGTCCTCAGACCCTGGACGATTATATCGGGCAGGAGAAGGTAAAGGAGAACCTTAAGATATACATTGAGGCGGCAAAGCAACGGGGAGATGCTCTGGATCATGTGCTGTTTTACGGCCCGCCCGGGCTGGGCAAAACTACTCTGGCGGGGATCATCGCCAATGAGATGGGGGTTCACCTGAAAGTAACAAGTGGTCCTGCTATTGAAAAGCCGGGGGAAATAGCAGCCATCCTCAACAATCTGGAGGAGGGCGATCTGCTTTTTGTGGATGAAATTCACCGGCTGAACCGCCAGGTGGAGGAAGTGCTTTATCCTGCCATGGAGGATTACTGTATTGACATTATGATAGGAAAGGGATCCACAGCCCGCTCCGTGCGGCTGGAGCTTCCGAAATTTACGCTGGTTGGAGCCACCACCAGAGCCGGTCTGCTGACCGCTCCCTTAAGGGACAGATTTGGTATGATACATCATCTGGAATTTTATACCGTTGAAGAACTTCAGGTCATTATTCTGCATTCCGCCAGAGTGCTGAATGTGGAACTTGAGCCCGGCGGCGCGCTGGAGATGGCCCGCAGAAGCCGCGGAACACCCAGGCTTGCAAACCGCATTTTAAAACGTGTCCGGGATTTTGCACAGGTGAAGTATGACGGAATCATTACGGAAGAGGTGGCAAGGACAGCGCTGGATCTGATGGATGTGGATAAGCTTGGTCTGGACCATATCGACCGCAATATGCTGCTCACCATAATCAGTAAATTTGACGGCGGTCCGGTGGGACTGGATACCCTTGCAGCGGCTATCGGTGAGGATGCCGGTACTATTGAAGATGTTTATGAGCCTTATTTGATCAAAAACGGTTTTATCAACCGCACGCCCAGAGGAAGAGTAGCCACGGAACTGGCGTATCGACATATGGGTTACAGTTCAGCCATAGACTGATTTACAAACAGCGCTATACGTAAATTTTTTTTACTTGCCTGTAAGGTAATATTGATATATAATAGGCTTCGAGAGTATGTTTCAAGTAGAAGAGGTGAATCATATGTCGTCCAAAACGGATACGGAAGTCATTATCGGCGGGAAAGTACTGACACTCAGCGGATATGAAAGCGAGGAGTACCTGCAGAAGGTTGCTTCATATATTAACAACAAACTGAATGAATATAATAAATTGGACAGCTTCAGAAGGCAGCCCATGGACAAGCAGAGCGTACTGCTTCAGTTGAACATTGCAGACGATTATTTTAAGGCCAAGAAACAAATCTCCATTTTGGAAGAGGAACTTCAGACGAAGGAGAAGGAGTTGTATGATTTGAAACATGAACTGATCTCCGCACAGATAAAACTTGAGAGCTCGGAGGAACAGGTCAGGACACTTCAGCAGGATATGAATGAAAATGCAAAAAAAGTTGCACAGCTGGAAACAGAATTAAAGAAAAGGTAATATTTGGCTGTCCGGATACGGACAGCTTTTCTTTTGAGGGCATACTATGAAAAATGTAAATTGTGTGGAACTGTTGGCTCCCGCCGGAAATCCGGCTGCCTTTTACGGAGCGGTGAATGCCGGTGCTGATGCAGTCTATCTGGGCAGCCGGCGTTTTGGAGCAAGGGCTTACGCCGAAAACTTTACAGTGGAAGAGATTACAGAGTGTATCCGGTACGGCCACATAATGGGATGCAGACTGTATCTTACGGTAAATACGCTGATGAAGGAAGATGAGCTGGCAGAGCTGCACGACCACATTCTTCCGTTTTATGAGAACGGACTGGACGGAGTCATAGTCCAGGACATTGGCGCTCTTCGCCTTTTAAAGGAGTATTTTCCGGGGCTGGAACTTCATGCCAGCACACAGATGACCCTGTGCAGCGCTGACGGAGCAAGGCTTATGAAAGATATGGGCGCCAGCAGAATTGTACCTGCCAGGGAAATCAGTCTGGAGGAGATAAAGAAGATTAAAGGAAAGGTTGATATAGAACTGGAGACCTTTGTTCACGGCGCCATGTGTTATTGTTACTCAGGACAATGCCTTTTCAGCAGTATACTTGGAGGAAGAAGCGGCAACAGGGGCCGCTGCGCTCAGCCCTGCCGTCTGCCTTATTCCGCGGAGACAGATGGGAAGAAAAGCCGTGAGCAGTATTTTTTAAGCCTGAAGGACATGTGTACTATAGAGCATATACCGGAATTGATTGAAGCCGGAATAGATTCCTTCAAGATTGAGGGGCGCATGAAGAAACCGGAGTATGCCGCGGGCGTCACTGCCGTATACCGCAGGTATATTGATCAATACTATGAACTGCGGGCAAAATACGGGGCTGAGGTGGCGAAAGAGGTTTTTTCTTGGGAGAAGGC
>JAIDME010000445.1 GCA_029050705.1 Acetatifactor sp. | reverse complement strand
AACGGACTATGATAGTAGAAGGACAGGGAATGGGCTTTTGGACAGGGGTTCGACTCCCCTCTACTCCACTACCCAAGTAATAAGGCGAGTCGAACCCCTTGGGTTCAGACTCCCCTCTACTCCACTTGCAGGAATGCCTGAAAATGCGATGTTTTCGGCATTCTTTTCTTTTGCTTTGAGGTAAAAAAGCCGTTTTAAGCTGTAAATTTACACGTTAATTTTCTTGCTATTTATCTGCGGATTGCATATAATAAATGCAAAGGAGATGATGACTATGCCAAATATTAAACCAATATCAGATTTGAGAAATTATACAGAAGTATTAAAAGAAGTAAAAACAAACCAACCAGTGTATCTGACCAGGAATGGTCGGGGAGCATACGCTATTGTGGATGTTGATGAGTTGGATCGATTAAAAGCGACAATTCGGCTTTTGACAAAACTGGAAGAAGGAGAGCAGTCTGCCAGAGAAAAGGGTTGGTTAACAGCGGATGAGGTAGAGGCTGCGTTGGGATTGTGATATGCCGAAGCTGATTTATACACCCAAGGCGTTGGATGATCTACAGGGGATAAAAGCTTATGTTGCCAGGCAGTTTGGTGAAAGTAAGGCAAAAGCTTGTGCCAGGGAGATTACATCAACTGCTAAACAGTTAGTGATGTTTCCGGAAGAAGGTCCCCGCTTAGAGGATCTGATAGAATATCCAACGGATTACCATTATCTGATTGTAAAGCCTAATTATGTATTTTACAGGGGTGAGAGCGATACCGTAAGGGTTATCCGTATTTTGAATGAAAAGCAGGATTTTTTACAGATATTATTTGGGATTAGCAGTATATCTGAAGAAGGAGAAGATTACTGGGGTGATTAGTGAATTATGTAGGTGAAGGAAGAATTAATAAAGTTTACAGAAGGAACAGAGCAGATAAAGACAAAGTTTCACAGTATTGGTGGACAAGGAATGCCTTTTCACATCATAATAAATGATGATGCGGACTTTGCTTTGTGGAAACGAGAAGTGCAGTTAGATTTGCAGCTTCAGCCCGCGCTGATAAGGCTGTTCTGCAGCATTTATTTCGGCGGTGTTTAACAGACTGGCGGGAAATTGTAAAGGGGCAGGGAGGAGACGCTATGTATAAAAATATTGAAAAACAAGTCAAATTACGGTTGAAAGATCTTGTCGATTACCAGAAGGGTCAGGTCGTAAGTAAAACACTGGTGCAAAATGAGGCTGTCAGCATGACGATTTTTTCCTTTGACAAGGATGAAGAAATATCCACTCACGCAGCCGGGGGAGACGCTATGGTCACAGTGCTGGAAGGGGTTGGCCGATTTACAGTCGGAGGACAGGAATTTATTTTGCATGAGGGAGAAAGCCTTATTATGCCGAAGAATATCCCACATGCGGTTTAGGGGTGGAGCAGTTTAAGATGCAGCTTATTGTCTCGTTTTGACATTTCAGGGAAGGAAACATTTATGCTGTAGTGATTGTGAAAAGGCAGATTGGAGAAATATAAGATGGCAGATGACAGAAATTTATCTGTGGGCGGCTACCGGTTTTATACGGAAAAGGATGCGCAGCTCGCGGCGACGGAATTGAAAAAAATTGAGTATCTGGAAGCACGCATTGACTATTCCAGGCCGGACAGCATTCTGATGGTCTATGAGAAGACCATCCATGAAAGAATTTTCAAGACACCGGTTGGATTACAGTATTTGAAGGAACTGAGGGACTATTTGCTGAAGCAGTCGGAGATTGACCCGGAGAGGGTTCCGGAGATTCCGCTGTATAATTCCTTCAGCGGAGAAGTGAGAGCGAAAAGCGCTCCTGTGAGAAACAGGATTAAGGCTGCAGACGGCGGGAAGGACGGAGAAAAGTCAGGATTTGCTATTTCCGTTATTCTGAATGTACTGCTGGTGCTGGCCGTTATCTGCATGTTCACTATTACCCTGAGGAGTGATAACCCGAATGTGCTGAATTATCAGAGGGTCCTCACAGACAGGTATGCACAGTGGGAGCAGGAACTGACAGAAAGAGAGAATGCTGTCCGCGAGAAGGAGAGAGAACTGAAACTGAATGGTGATACGGATTATTTCACAAAATAGACATAAATTTGTCTTATGATAACTATTCAGAGAAAGGTTTATGTGGAAGGGTGTGCTGCCGGTATGGAGAGACTGAAGATTCTTGTGGTGGACGATGAGAGCAGAATGCGCAAGCTGGTCAGGGACTTTCTGGTTAAGGCCGGATATGATGTGGTGGAAG
>JAIDME010000444.1 GCA_029050705.1 Acetatifactor sp. | reverse complement strand
TGGTACAGGATTGGTACAAAACTTCTGCACCTTCCCTGCCTGTTTTAACCCCTTACTCCTCCACCCTTATGAGGATGGCTCTGGGCATATGCGGCTGCTTCAGTACTAATCTGCTCTATGTCCATCTTGTCAAAATACTCCCACTGCCAAATTGTATAATCGAAGCTGTCCCTCTTAATCATAGCCACAAAACGTTCTGCATCAACAATTCCAAGCTTTTCAACCAAGCAGGCAAAACCTGTATCCATAATTTTTACTGCGCTATTCATTGATCAACCGCCTCCATTCTTCCGATAAATTCTCCCGGTGTCACTATTTGTATTTTTTCTGTCTGATATTTAAGTAATCGGTCATCCATAGTAATAAAATAGTCACTTCCTGCTAAAATAACACAAGCTAGATGACATGCATCCATACCTTTAGCTTCTGTTGTTTCTTCTTTTCCGCAAAGTTCCTGTATGATCTTGATATTCACACCGTAAATATAACACAATATTTTTAAAAAAATACTCAAAACCTACCACTTTCCTGCCGAATGCCTACCGATTTTCTATATTTTTCAAAAACCGCCCCGCCAGAGTTATTATATATGCTTTTCGCATATTATTTTCGGTACCATAATTCATATATGCTATTTGCATATGCCAAATGATGATATCTTTTTGCCATATTTCTGTGTATGATGTTATCAAAGGAGTGATTACAACATGTTTGAAGTAGATAAAGAAAAAATTGGCAAACACATTGCTGAGCTTATTGATGCAAGCGAATACAAAAGCGATCGTCAGTTTGGAATTGCTTACCTTAAACTTAGGTACGGTTCCTTAGACGAAGCTGCTATTCCAAATATTCAAAATCGCATATGTCAAATTAAGAAGGGAAATAAATGGATCCAGATTGAAGATCTTCCTATCTTTGCTGAACTATTAAGAGTGTCTATAGAAGATATAGTAAGTGCAGGAACTTCCTACGCTCCTGTAACCAGCAGAGTCACAAACTACTCAATTGCTTCATCCAATGATCCGGACGAATTCGAAGCTTATGTAAAAAGAGCCGACAAACTCTTTCTCAATCCGGATGAATATAATAAAACCGTCATAGATTATGCTCTTGAAGCAGGTAACTACCAATTCTTAAAGTATCTAATGGATAAGAAACATATATGGTTTGTAGGTCCTGATAAAAAAGAATATCATAACAGTTTTGGCGAATACGCAGCTGGCTTCGGTGCAGGAACGGATATAAAAAGAAGAGCCCCCGGTTATGTTGATATCTTGGATACTTGGTTAAAAGATAAGGATGATCTCCGATTTAAGATGATATCTCTTGCCATAAAGCACAATGATTTCGATATGCTGAATCGTCTTCATGCGAAAGAGATACCGTTACTCTACACAATAAACCATTTCCTCATATTTAACCCAAAGGAAGATAAATTACCGGAGTCAAAGAATGTAACACAGTTTCTTCAGAATATTGCGACATGCCCCAACACAACACTTGCCTACTTCTTTGAGCCTTTTACGATTGAGTCTGCAATCGGAGATGACAAGAACACATTCTTCTTCCCTTATGCAGGAAATGTGCTTGATATTATGATCAAGAATAAAGCATCCAACACTGCGCGCTTTATTGAAATGGCTACAAAGTATAACAAAACTGTTTTAGCCCAGCTCCTGAAGCAGATAGATAATGGTATTAACTTAAGCAAAGAGTACTATGACCGGTTGAACTGCCCTGAGGTATATAATGATGTCTTCATAAGGAATGAAGCATTACGAGACTATTATTTCTATAGCAATACTGGCTTTGTCGCCTTTACTGCTCCACGCTTTGCTAAGAAAGATGCAGTTAATGGATTTATAACCAATGTCATTCATGTAACATCCAAGTCTTCCGACGCTGAACTGCAATTCCTTATCAATGAGCTAAACGAAATCTATGATACCTTTGTAAAATATCTTGATGAAAAGGAGAATTGTCATTTGAATTAGCTATTACTCTTGCCAAGTTCTATGATGTATCATTAGATTACCTGGGCCGTTTAACCAATGATACAACTCCACCACATAAAAGAAAAAATGCGGCAATAGGATTTTATCTGTCCTCTGTCGCATTTTCACTTTATGAACATGTCCTCTCTAATTGGTTGTAATTCGGTCGTAAATTTTACTCCCAATCCTTGAACTATTTGATTTTACTGGTTTTCTTTGCCCAGGCTCTTCATCGTCGGGAACAGCAGCACGTCCCGTATTGCAGGGCTGTTTGTCAGCAGCATCACAAGCCTGTCGATGCCGTAACCGATACCGCCTGTGGGAGGCATGCCGATTTCCAGCGCGTTCATGAAGTCCTCGTCCGTGGTGTTTGCCTCCTCGTCGCCTGCTGCCAAAGCCGCCTCCTGGGCTTTGAAACGCTCCCTCTGGTCAATGGGGTCATTCAGCTCCGAGTAAGCGTTACACATCTCGCGCCCGTAGATGAACAGTTCAAAACGCTCCACATAATCCGGCTTGTCTGGCTTCCTCTTTGTCAGGGGCGAAATCTCCACAGGGTGATCCATGATAAAGGTGGGCTGAATCAAGTGCTCCTCCACATACTCCTCAAAGAACAGATTCAGAATATCCCCCTTTGCATGACGCGCCTCGTAATGGATTCCCTTCTCGTCCGCAAGCTTCTTTGCAGCTTCAGTATCGGGAATCTCATCGAAGTCCACTCCCGCGTACTTCTTCACAGCCTCCACCATGGTGAGCCGTTCAAAAGGCTTGCCCAAATCTATCATTTCCTCCGCGTAAGGGATCAGGGTGGTGCCGCACACCTCCTGCGCCACATAGCGGAACATATTCTCGGTCAGATCCATCATGCCGTAATAGTCGGTGTAGGCCTGGTACAGCTCCATCATTGTAAACTCAGGATTGTGCCTGGTATCCATTCCCTCATTGCGGAATACACGTCCTATTTCATATACACGCTCCAGTCCGCCCACGATCAGCCGCTTCAGGTACAGTTCCAGTGAAATACGGAGCTTCACATCCTCATCCAGGGCGTTGTAATGGGTCTCAAAAGGTCTGGCCGCGGCGCCGCCTGCATTTCCCACCAGCATAGGCGTCTCCACCTCCAGGAATCCCTCTCCTTCCAGATAACGGCGGATGGTGCTGATTATTTTGGAGCGCTTTACGAAGGTATCCTTCACATCCGCATTCATGATCAGATCCGTGTACCTCTGGCGGTAACGGATATCCGTATTTGTCAGGCCATGGAACTTCTCCGGCAGTATCTGCAGGCTCTTGGAGAGCAGTACCACAGTGGAGGCGTGGATGGAAATTTCACCGGTCTTAGTGGTGAACACCTCTCCCTCAACGCCCACAATGTCACCCACATCATATTTCTTAAAATCCGCATAGGATTCCTCACCGATGCTGTCCCTGGCCACATAGCACTGAATGTTGCCCGGCAGATCCTGGACATTGCAGAAGGATGCCTTGCCCATGACGCGCTTGGACATGATGCGCCCTGCAATGCGGACGCTTTTTCCTTCCAGCTCCGCATAGTTTTCCTTGATCTCCATGCTGTGATGGGTCACATCATATTTCGTTATCTGAAAAGGATCCTTTCCCGCCTCCTGCAGGTTAGCCAGCTTATCACGTCTCACCTGCAGCAGCTGATTCAAGTCCTGTTCCTGTCCGTTTGTATTCTGCACCTCTGCCATGTCCGTACCTCCTGCTGCTTCTTTACGTCTGTTTCCTCTTTATCCGTTGGAGCGCTGAATCTCCAGCACCTTATATGCAAAGTTACCCGCAGCGGTCTCAACCTCCACAGTGTCACCGATCTTACAGCCCATCAGCGCCTTGCCCACAGGGCTCTCGTTTGAGATTTTCCCCTTGAGACTGTTAGCCTCCGTGGAACCCACGATCTTATATTCCAGCTCCTCGCTGTATTCAATATCCAGCAGCCTCACACGGCAGCCGATATTGATTTTGTCCAGGTCTACCTCATCCTCAACAACTACCTCGGCGTTCTTCAGAATCTTCTCCAGTTCCTCAATTCTCGCCTCGATATCCCTCTGCTCGTCCTTTGCCGCATCATACTCGGCATTTTCGGATAAATCCCCCTGCTCTCTTGCTTCCTTGATCTTCTGAGCTACCTCCTGGCGCTTTACCACCTTCAATTCATGCAGCTCGTTCTCATACTGTCTGAGTCCCTCATAAGTTAAGATATTTTTCTTCTCCTGCATTTCGTGCATCCTTCCTGTCAATTCCAGCTTCTGTTAAAAGCCCTATTTCGAACGTATTATAACCACTTTTCCCCGTACTGTCAAGATAATCTGAATCTGCTTGCGGTATGGCATTTCGGAATGTCTGGTTTCATTTTTGTCTTTGCACCCCAATACTTTTTCAGGGACATATAGCTGACCTCCGGAGCCTGTCTCTCCATACGCCTGGACTTCCCGTCCACCGATGCAAAGTCAAGCCATATGCTGCCTTCCGCGAGATTTCCCGCAAAAAGCTTTTCCTCATCCGTAAAATCCATTACGCAGACCGGCTCCCCTGATTTCAGTCTGAGCTTACCGAAAGCATTTCCCCCTGTCAGCTCCCGCAATGTAGCAGCAAGGCCGTATTCCTCATAAAGGTCCTCCACCCAGCCCTGCACCTCTTCGTTCAAATCTTCCTCCCGAAGATACCATTGCAGGCTTTTCATCCGCCGGGCAAACTCCTGCAGTATAGCCGGAATGCAGTCCGCCGTGCCCAGCAGAATAAAATCAGAGTGCCGAACATACTCCAGCAACGGCCGAAGCCAGCGCATACTTTTATAATCCTGAAATTCCGGGACATTCCACACCGGGCTCCAGCACATGGCCGCCTCTCCCTGCCCCTCTGCCAGAAACCGCAGACTGTCTTCATAAACACATCTGACCTCGCCCCCGCCTCCGGCCAGCTCCACCTCAGAGAACACATCCTTCCACAGCTGCCGTATGCTGGCCGCCAGTTCCTCCTGCCGCTCCTTATATTCCTGCAGCTTCTGCATATATTCCTGTTGCTGCCGCCTCAGTTCCCTCTGTCTCTCCCGCATTTTCCTGCGCCGCCCAAACCAGCTTCTCCGGTACTTTTCCGCAGTCTGCGTTTCACCGGAAGCTCCGTCCTGCATCCGCAATTCGCGGGACTTCGTCACGGACAAAGACGCATCCGGCAGCAACTCGGGCGGTGCCGGAGCATGCGGCATCGGGCAGCCGAACCAACTGTGCCTGTCTGCACAGATTCCCACCTTGGCAAACAGGTAATCTTCCTGATACATCAGAGAGATTTCCCTCTGAACCGGATTTCTTTTCTGATAAAAATATATAATGGTGTCCATGCCTAAAATATATGACACAACCTTCCATACTATGCAGGAAACTATGCGCCGAAAATCTCTTCCACCCCGGCACAAAGTTCCGCAAAAGTCTCTATGGAATTGATCATGCCGCGGAATCTTGCGGAGTGAGGCATCCCCGTTGTATACCAGGCCAGATGCTTTCGCATTTCCCGCACGGCAGTATACTCCCCCTTGACCTCCCTTTGCATGTCTGCATGGCGCAGAACAATTTCTTTTTTCTCCTCTTTGTCCGGTCCGGGAAGAAGGCTTCCATCCTCCAGAAAGCGCACTGTCTGCCGAAAAATCCAGGGATTTCCCTGGGCTGCACGCCCAATCATGACGCCATCGCAGCCGGTGGACTCCAGCATGGCTTTTGCCGCCTGG
>JAIDME010000443.1 GCA_029050705.1 Acetatifactor sp. | reverse complement strand
TTCTGCTTACTCTGGAGCGGGAGAAGCAGTATTCCAATCGGCTGATCAAGGCCGTGCTTGATAAATATGATTATCTGGATGCCCGGGATAAGGCATTCATTAAGCGGATGACAGAAGGAACGCTGGAAAGGCAGCAGGAGCTGGATTACTATCTGGACCGTTTTTCTTCCCTTCCGGTGAAAAAGATGAAGCCTTTTATCAGGTGCCTTCTGCGTATGAGCGTCTATCAGATGTTATACATGGATTCTGTGCCGGACAGCGCGGTCTGTAACGAGGCGTGCAAGCTGGCGGCAAAGCGCGGTTTCGGATCTCTGCGGGGGTTTGTCAACGGTATCCTGCGGAATATATCCAGAAACAAGGAAAGCCTGCCGCTGCCAGATGAGAGTACGGAACCTTTAAAGTTCCTGTCGGTCAGGTATTCTATGCCGGAGTGGATCGTGCAGTTTTGGCTGGATGAATATGGCAGGGGAATCACGGCGGCAATGCTGGAGGGACTGATGGAGATTCATCCGGTTTCACTGCGGTTCCGTGGAGGACTTTCTGCTGAAGAGGCAGAGAAGCTTTTCAGGGAAATCACGGAAAGAGGAGCTGTTTTAAAGGAAAGTCCTTATCTGTCCTGTGTCAGGCTGCTGGAGCACGGGAATAATATCAGTGAGCTGCCGGGATTTGCGGAGGGAAAGTGGACAGTACAGGATGTGAGTTCCGCGCTGGCCGTAGAATTGGCCGGAATCAGAGAGACGGATTTTGTGCTGGATGTCTGCGCCGCCCCCGGAGGTAAAAGCATATTTGCGGCGGAAAAAGCGGCGAAGGTACTCAGCAGGGATGTGTCAGAGGAAAAGACAGACCTGATTCGGGAGAACGTAACCCGCATGAGAACTGAGAATATTGAAGTCCAGACCTGGGATGCGACCTGCTTTGATGAGATATATGAGGGAAAAGCGGACGTGGTCTTGCTGGATGTACCCTGTTCCGGGCTGGGAGTCATGGGCAAGAAGCGGGACATCAAGCACCGGGCCAGCCGGGAGGGCATGGAGAGTCTGCGCCCATTGCAGAGAGAGATTGCCCGGGTGTGCAGCGGGTATTTAAAACCAGGAGGAACGCTGCTTTACAGTACCTGTACCGTCAATCCGGAGGAAAATGAAGAGATGGTTCGGTTTCTGACAGGGGAGCTGGGCCTGATTCCAGCGTCTTTGGAGGAGAGCCTGCCGGAGCTGCTGTTGAAGCAGAAGCGGGAGACAGAAGCCCTGCGGGACAGGGAGGGAAGGAATCATGGGCTGACGGCTGAAGAGCGACGTGCGTGCATCCAGCTTCTGCCGGGATACATGGATGCAGACGGATTCTTTATCGCAAGGCTTGGAAAGCCGACAGCATGTCTGAAAGGTTGAAACAGGGAATATGGAAGAAAAGAAGGATATCAAATCCATGACGCTGTCCAGGCTGACAGAGAATCTGACTGCTCTGGGAGAAAAGCCCTTTCGGGCAAAGCAGATGTACCAGTGGATGCATGAGAAGCTGGCGGGAGGATTTGAAGAGATGACAAATCTGTCCGGTCAGCTGCGGGAGAAGTGCGCCCTGAAATACACATACACAATGCCGGAGGTTGTTCAGGTTCAGGAGTCACAAATCGACGGGACGAAGAAGTTTCTGTTCCGGCTGGCGGACGGAAATGTAGTGGAGAGTGTGTGGATGAAATATAAGCACGGCAACAGCGTCTGCATTTCCTCACAGGTGGGTTGTCGGATGGGCTGCCGGTTCTGCGCATCCACTCTGGGGGGATTGGAGCGCAGTCTTCTGCCGTCGGAAATGCTGGAACAGGTCTATTCTATTCAGAGGATAACGGGAGAGCGGGTTTCCAACGTGGTGGTGATGGGAATCGGAGAACCTCTGGACAATTATGAAAATTTGCTGACCTTTCTGGAGATACTGACGGATGAGAACGGCCTTAACATCAGTCAGAGGAGCGTGACGGTGTCCACCTGCGGCATTGTGCCCAGGATGAGACAGCTGGCGGACGAGAAACTGCAGATTACCCTGGCATTATCCCTGCATGGAACTACGGACGAGAAACGGCGGAGACTGATGCCCATAGCAAACAAGTACAGCATAGACGAGTTGATGGAGGCCTGTGCCTATTATTTTAAACAGACCGGGAGAAGGATTACCTTTGAGTACAGCCTGGTGGGCGGCGTGAACGATTCGGAGGAGGACGCGGAACAACTGGCCGCGCTGGCAAGACCTCTGGTCTGCCATGTCAATCTGATTCCCGTAAACCCTGTCAGGGAGCGCGGCTATACTGACCCGACGGGAATGCAGGTGCGGGCGTTCCGGGAAAGACTTGAAAAAAATAAGGTAAATGTCACTGTCAGAAGGGAAATGGGCAGGGACATTGACGGGGCCTGCGGACAGCTGCGCAATCGCTATGCAGGGACTGTAAAGGCCGGGGATGATAATGCACCGGACAGGTAACAGGTGATGTTGTGGCTTGCCCTTTTCTATTTGGTGTGTTAAAATAATTTGATGGTAAGATGGTAAGTTTTAGAAGAGAAATCGGACTTTGGAGGAAACTAAAGCGTGATAAAGACGTTTTCTGTAACCAATATCGGCAAAAAAAGAAAATTAAACCAGGATTTTGTGTATACCTCTGAGGTGCCGGTAGGTCATCTGCCGAACCTGTTCATTGTGGCGGACGGTATGGGAGGCCACAATGCGGGGGACTATGCCTCGAAGCTGGCTGTTGAGACGATGGTGGAGGAAATAGCCTTATCTGCGGAACAGGAGCCTGAGGCTGTTTTGAGAATGGCTGTTGAGAAGGCGAACGCAATGGTAAACGGGAGTGCAAAGAAGGCTCCGGAGCTGGAGGGAATGGGAACTACGATAGTGGCAGCCAGCATTGAGGGCAGCACTCTTTCCGTGACAAATGTAGGCGACAGCAGGTTATATGTGGTGGGAGGACATGAAATAAGACAGATTACCCGGGATCATTCCTGGGTGGAGGATATGGTCAGAAGCGGTGGAATGGGAAGAGAAGAGGCCAGGAACCACCCCGATAAAAATATTATTACCAGAGCAGTAGGTGCGGAGGACTCCGTAAAAACAGACTTTTTCAGCGTAACGCTGAGAGAGGGAGATATGATTCTCATGTGTACGGATGGACTGACTAATATGCTGAATGACGAGGAAATCCGCATGGTATTGGACGGAGCCAGGGACATTGTGGAGAAAGCCGAAGAACTTGTGCGCAGAGCCAATGAGAATGGCGGCAGAGACAATATCAGCGTGATACTGATCGAACCCGGCCGGTAAGGGGATTCGGACCAGGGCATGGCGATCGCCCGGACAGAATGGTTGAATGGAGAGCATATATGGTTAAAATCGGAATGATGATAGGAGACCGGTACGAGATACTTGAAAAGATCGGAACCGGTGGCATGTCAGATGTATATAAAGCAAAATGCCATAAGCTGAACCGCTTTGTGGCAGTGAAGGTTCTTAAGCAGGAATTCAGTGAAAATGCAAATTTTGTATCCAAATTCCGCATTGAGGCCCAGGCGGCAGCAGGGCTGATGCACCCCAATATAGTCAATGTGTATGATGTGGGAGAAGAAAACGGTATCTACTATATCGTTATGGAGCTTGTAGAAGGAATCACCCTCAAAAAATATATTGAAAAGAAGGCGAGACTATCCTATAAGGAGGCAGTCAGCATTGCGATACAGGTGGGTATGGGAATTGAAGCAGCCCACAATAACCATATTATTCATCGGGACATCAAGCCTCAGAATATCATTATATCCAAGGACGGAAAGGTAAAGGTGACGGACTTCGGCATTGCAAAGGCAGCTACCAGCAATACCATTACCTCCAATGTCATGGGTTCTGTGCATTATACTTCACCGGAGCAGGCGAGAGGCGGCTACAGTGATGAGAAGAGTGATATTTATTCTCTTGGTATCACTATGTTTGAGATGCTTACGGGAAGAGTGCCCTTTAACGGGGAGACTACGGT
>JAIDME010000442.1 GCA_029050705.1 Acetatifactor sp. | reverse complement strand
GCATATTTCTTCCGTTTCCCCGCAAGGATCTGAACATGCTTTTCCCGGCACAGCCCTTTCAGACTCTCAATCTGCTCCCTGTTCTCCGGCCCGTTTTTTTGAATCGCGCAAAAATGCCTTTTATCTTTCTGGTAAAAGTACAGCACATCATCCATCTCCACCGCACAAAGCAGGCTTTCCCATGGTATCAGGGCACTGTTTTTCTCGGATACACTCTGCCTGATTCCCATATCCGTAACCGATATCTCCCAGACCCCCAGTACGTTATTCTGCACCATTCCCTTACGAAGCTGAGTTCTTATATTTCTCTCCGGATTTTCCAACAGGTTCCGCAACAAACTGAAAAAGATTAATATCCCAAATAAAGATATAACATGAAAAACGAATGCTGTACTGTGGAAAAGCAATGCTGCTCCGCATGAAAGAACAGAAAATACTGCGGCAAGGATTATCCCGACAAAATGATTCTTCTGCTCTCCCAGAAACCCTGCCCGGATGATTTCAGTGGCAGTCGCCGTCATCCTTACCCATTCTTCCTCCCCCACCTGAAAGGATATGCGGAAATATTCCTGCTCTGATTTTTCTGCCGCCTGTATTCCAGAGTCTATTGCAGATGTCTCCCCCTGTTCTCCCATATCCGAAACAGTAGTTTGCGGGTTCCTTACAGCCTCAAAAAAACTGTCCCTCTCCTGCTCGTCCGCAAATACCCGCAAAGGAACAGGATACCACATGATTACCTTTGAAGCCTGGCGGAGTCCTAACATAAGCAGATGGCGGGTCATCCTGAACTCCGTGATGTTGCTGCAGGGAATCTCGCAGTACAGCTCCCCTTCTACACCCGGCTTCAGTATTCCCGCCTCTACCTCCATGGTCCGCGTTTTTCCGCACAACTGCTTTTTCATTCTGAAATTACTCCACATTGCGATCGGCACAAATATCAGCAAAAACAATATACCTGTCGATAACGCCACAGCCCATGACACAAAAATGCATTCCAGTATCAATATCGCCGGAAGCAACAGCCATTTAAAGCGATGGAGGCACAGATGCTCCCACATCGCCCTGATATATAACTCTCTGACTTCTCCCTTTGTCATCTGAAAAGAATATTTTTTCATCCTTCAGTCTCCTTTTTATCCCATCGGATAAATAAAATATATCACATCCTTTCACATAATTCACTATAATTTATCTTAGAATTTGTCTGCTAATGCTTCGGCCTGCCTGCATCCATCCGTCTTTTCAATGTCACCTGCATTCAAAACACCCGGAACAAGAACTTCACCCACCATTTTCCATTTTAACAGCGCGGCTGAGCGCTCAATCGGAGCACGAACTCCATCCATAACGGTCATATCATCCTCTTCGCAGCAGGTTATAAGCGCGCATTCCTTTCCTGCAACGTCTTTGCCCGCAACACAGAAAGAAAACAGTTTATCAATCACACCTTTCACCTGCGCCGGGATAGAGTACCAGTAGACAGGCATGGCAAAGACTACTCCGTCCGCATCCAGAATATCCGGAGCAATGTCATTGAAGTCATCGTCAAAAGAACATGCCTTACCGCTCTTATAACAGGTTTCGCATGCATGACATCCTCCCACCTTTCTCATGGCCGCATCAAAACGGATTACCGTGTGCCCCTTGCTCTCCGCCGCCTTAATAAAAGCATCTGTCATTGCAAAACTATTTCCGTTTTTTCTCGGACTTCCCGTGATCACAACAATTTTTTTACCCATAAAATGTTCTCTCCTTTTGCTGACTTGATTTGCTTTACAGTCTGTATTATGATATTAACATGAACTAACCAAAATTCAAGTACGCACATTCAAGTGCGATACTTACCATAAGGTTTCATACTTACCCGGAGGAGAGTGTACAATGGAAAAGCGCTGCATATCACAGGAATGTCTGAACAACACAGGTTTCAGCTATACCCTGTCCCTGATCAACGGAAAATATAAAATGACAATTCTCTATACATTAATGGAGTTTGGGGTTGTCCGCTTTAACGAAATGAAAAAATATATCAGCAACATTTCCTACAAAACCTTAAGTTCTACACTGAAAGAACTGGAAGCGGACCAGCTTGTCCATCGGGAAGAGTATCCTCAGATTCCGCCCAAAGTAGAATACAGCCTCACTGAACGCGGGAAATCTCTGATTCCTATTCTGGACGGAATGTGTGAATGGGGTGACAAGAACAGAATCTGATATCTCTGCAGCCTCCGACAGTCAGCTCCTTCCTTTTGCAAACTACATATTAACCAATTCTATCGCTTCTTTTCCGGATACGTGCTCAATAGAAAATTCTATCATACACAATGGTTTCCAGTCCCTGGCAATCGCTTTGTTCCGCTCATCTTTACTGCTGTCAGGGTAATATTTTTTTGCTAACAATTCAATAGCTTTTCTCATTTTTGATTCATCTTCCATAATACGGATTTTTCCAAATGCAATTACGCTCCTGAAGTAAGTTGTATATTCTTCCGAAATCACATCGTCCTTGTCAATCACGCAAAAAGATGCCTTATCACACTTTTTGATCGCGTCTATTTTATGTCCGCTTTTTGCTCCATGAAAATATAATCCGGAATCACAATACACATAACTGACCGGAACGGCATAAGGATAACCATTGTCTCCCAGCAATGCCAGGACACCGGATGTTCCCCTGCTTAAAATGTCCATGACTTCCTCTTCAGGCAAAATTTGTTTTTTCCTTCGCATTTCTCTAAACATCTCTTTTTCCTCCTGTTTTTTTGTATGATATAATTCCTGTCAAGGCCACCACGCTTTCCGTAAGCGGATATGACAGCCACACTCCTGTCATTCCGAATATAAAAGACAATAAAAATGCCATCGGAATGATAACGATAAATCCTCTTGATAATGAAACAATCTGCGCAGGCAGCGACTTCTCTGTAGATGTAAAAAATGTGGATATCACAATATTAAATCCCACAAAAGGAATGGATGCAAAATATATTTTCAGACCGGCTTCAGCAATCTGCTGCAACTGTATATTTTGCTCACTGTTGAAAAGTCCCGCAACCGGACCTGCTGCCATGAACAAAGACAGATAGATGCCAACTGAGATAAACAGCATTAACCTGATTGCATATTTTAGAGTCTGTTTTATGCTTTTCGCATCCCCATAACCATAAAGCCTGCTCAAAATCGGCTGAATTCCCTGTGCTATGCCTCTATAAAACTAAGAGACAACCAACGATAATATGGCTCTGACACCATATGCCGCAACACCGATATTTCCCTGCAGCTTTAAAATGACTGCATTAAAAACAATCATAACAATTCCGGAAGCCACCTCAGTGATCAGCGCCGGAACCCCCAATAAAATGATAGTTCCTGCTGCTTTCAGTGAAGGCTTTATTTTTTCGAAATGAAACTGATTTTTCTTTGTGATCAGATGCCCGGATAAAACTGCCAGACTGATCACCGGCGCAAGTCCGGTTGCCAGCACTGCGCCAAATATTCCCATATGCAGGGGAAAAATAAACACATAGTCCAACGCAATGTTTGACAGACTTCCGATGAGCATAGCTGCCATAGACAATTTGGGATTACCATCATTCCTTACAAAACAAAGCAGACCATCATTAGCTATAAACGCCGGGGCAAAAAGCAGAATAACCTGTAAATATGTTTTTGTCATACCGAGGATCTCATGGTCAGCTCCCAGCATCAAAGCAAGCTTTTCCGAAAAGAAACTCCCCAGCACCATAAAGGTTATGGCAAACACAGCCATAGTATATATGGTATTTGAATATATTCTGTTTGCGTTTTTTATTTTTCCCTGCCCCATATAGATGGAATATTTTGTTGCACCTCCTATTCCCAGCATCAAACCGCTTCCGTGGACAAAACTGTATATAGGAATAGCAAGATTAAGTGCAGTCAGACCATTTGCCCCTAAACCTCTTGAAACAAAAAAAGTATCCGCAAGTATGTAGCAGGACAACCCGATCATACCGCATATATTCATCGCAGCATACTGAGCAAATTCTCTTAAAAGTGTTTTTTCTTTCATCTGCGCTTCTCCTTCAACACATAAATACGCCAGCACTTTCTATCTTCTAAGACCTAACGACAGAAAGTCTGACGTATCATCTCTTTACCCGGTGGCAAAGAGCAACGTTCTTTTATTTAATGCAATCAAATCTCTTATTTACATTCCGATCATGGAAGAAAAGTCCTTCATCATCTCAGATATCTTAATCTGCTGCGGGCAAACCTGCTCACAACCCCTGCACCCAACGCAGTTAGCAGGTCTCTTTTCCTGTGGCATGCTGCCTACTGCCATGGGTGCAATAAACCCGCCGCCGGTAAGCTTATGTTCATTGTACAGGGCAACCAGCTCCGGAATGGGCAGCTTCTTCGGGCAATGGCTGGTGCAATAATGGCAGGCGGTGCAGGGGAGTCCTCCCTTTCTGGTCTCCTCATCCGCGTACTTCACCAAAGCGTCAAATTCTTCCCCGCTTAACGGCTCATCCGTCTCGTAGGTAGCAATGTTGGCTTTTAACTGTTCCATGTCGGACATACCGGACAGCACCATAGTCACACCGGGAATGCTCTGCAGGAAGCGAAATGCCCATCCCGGAACCGTTTCCTCCGGACGCATGGACTGCATTGCAGCAGCCAGTCCTTCCGAAGCTTTTGCCAGCTTTCCGCCCCGCAGGGGTTCCATAACCCAGATAGGAATACCGGCCTTCTGCAAAATAGCAGCCTTCTCCTGGGCCTTCTGAAAATGCCAGTCCATATAGTTAATCTGAAGCTGGCAGAATTCCATATGCTGTCCGTAAGCATCCAGAAAACGCCGGATTACTTCCGCACTTCCGTGAGCCGAAAAGCCAAGATGCCGGATACGGCCATTCTCCTTCTGCTTCAGCAGATATTCGAAAATCCCATACTGCGGGTCAAGGTATGCGTCAATATTCCCCTCATAGACATTATGGAACAAATAAAAATCAAAATATCCGGTCCGGCATTTTTCAAGCTGCTTCTCAAATATTTCTTCTACCTTGTCCATATTGGACAGATCATAGCCCGGAAACTTGCTGGCAAGGTAATAGCTCTCCCTCGGATATTTAGAGAGATATTTCCCCGCAACCAGCTCCGAATTGCCATCATGGTAGCCCCATGCCGTATCAAAGTAATTGATCCCATTCTTGTAGGCATAGTCGATCAGTTCGGCAGCTGCAGCTTCATCCACTGCCCCGTCATTGCCATCCAGCACAGGCAGGCGCATCATGCCGAGCCCCAGGCCGGATAATTGAACACTCTGAAATTTTCTGTAAATCATACACTCTCTCCTCTCAAAACCCTTATTTATTTATATCGGCTTATTTGAACCATTCCCTTATTCAACAGACAGAGTCACCGTAACATCACCGGTTCTTAGTGCCTCTCTCAATTATGGCTGTTTCCTCGTTTTATTTGGATGGATATTGAAAGTAAGCATCAATTTCCTTCATCCTTTTCTCCTGCTTTACATGGAACGGACAGCGGGATTCACAGTGTCCGCACTGCACACAGGCATCCGCTTTTGTTTCCAGATTGCGGTAATGCTCTGCCGCCATAGAATCTCCATTTATGGCAAGATCATAATATTTATTGATGATGCCGATATCAAGTCCCATGGGACATGGTTTGCAGTGATTGCAGTAAACACACTTTCCAATAGCCTCCGCAGGGCTGAAGGAACCGATCATGGAATAATCCTTTTCTGCTTCTTCTGCACCAAAAAATCCCAGCAAATGTTCCACCTGTGCCACACTGGACATTCCCGGCAGCACCGTCAGCACACCCGGTCTGTCCAGCGCATATTGAATACACTGATACTGTGTCAGTGCTTTTCCAAAGGGCGATATTGCCGCATCCAGCAGCTGACCGCCCGAGAACGGTTTCATAACAGAGATGCCGATTCCTTCTGTTTCACAGCGGCTGTAAATAGCAGACCGCTCATCCACAGATCCTTTGGCATAATCTCCCTTTTGATAGTCATAACCTGGATTTACCGAAAACATCAGCATATCCACAGATGCTTCATCCAATACCCGGTGGATCGTGACCGGGGTGTGGGAGGACAGACCGATATGTTTTACAACTCCCTGCTCCTTCATCTGCATCAGATATGAAAAAGCGCCATTTTTCCGGTATTCCTGCCAGTCAGACAATTCGTCAATACAGTGGATAAAACCATAGTCAATATAATCTGTTTTCAGCTGTGCAAGCTGCCACTCAATGCTGTGCCGGATTGTTTCGCCATCTGTACTCCAGCCGTAAGTTCCCGAAGCATAATTTGCACCGAAGTGGATCTGGTAAAACACATTCTTTCTTACTGCACCAAGAGCAGTTCCAAAATAGGGAAAAGTCCTGCCCTCTGCCGTAGCAAGATCATAATAATTGATGCCGCCTTCATAAGCTCTTTGTATCGTTGCAACAGCATCCTTTTCACCTGCTTCGGCTATGTAAGAAGTTCCAAACCCCAAAATACTGATCTTGTCACCTGTTCGCTTATTAATCCTATACTCCATCTTTTTCACTCTCCATTATATTTCGATTATGGAAGTTAAGTCTTCCAACATCCGCTCCTCTTTTATTATTCCAGGGTCTTTGTGATCCAGAAATACACATCCACGCCCCATGTATCGTCAAGGTTTGACTCATAGGCTTCCTGTACAGCCTCTGTCAGGCCCTCCACATCTGTATAATACCCCACAGGCGTTGCCGTAATATTTGCCCCTTCCATATCCTTGAAGTAAAACCGAAGCTGTCCGCCGCTGAAAAGATAAAGCTCACCGATGTTTACATCTGCTATTTGCTGCTCATCATCCCTTGTATAGTTTCCGCGGACATTCTGTGCTACAAACCCTTCCTCTTCATCATAGGTATAAGCAGGGAATAACAGTGCACTTCCGGAAAGATAATCCAGCATAGTCAGGGCTGCATCGTTGTTGTACATGTTGATGTCCCACTCTTTCGTCCCGTCACGTCCAATGCGTACTGATATTGCGTTCTCCAGAACTTCGCCGCTGTCGTCTGCATTTCCGGTATCTGATTCTTTAGAAGAATCAGAGGACTGTTTCGGATTTATCACCTCTGCCGGAGGCTCTCCCGGATCTTCCGTCCTGCCGCCGCAGCCGGAAAGCAGTGCCACGTTACACAACAGCAGTAAAGCCAAAATCCACGTTGTCTTTTTTTTCATTTCTAATAG
>JAIDME010000441.1 GCA_029050705.1 Acetatifactor sp. | reverse complement strand
CACATACAACGCCGCCTTTATAAAGGAATCCACGAACTGTATCACACCCGTCTCCGCGCCTGCCCTGATCATGGACTTTTTGACAATCTTCCTGATCAGCTTGATCAGCTGTACTCCTATGATAAAGGCAAGAAGCGCCAGCAGTACTCTGACTCCTAAGTGCAGCGCCTTATCCGGCAGTTCCGATAAAAATTTTTCAACAACCCCCGGCTGTTTTAATTCCTCAAATATTTCTTCCACGGACGTCCCCGTCAGCAGGCAAAAATCTATCATGATTTATTTTTACCTTCCTCTTTTTTTATCTCCTCCACCGTAAAAGGCATGTATTTTAAGATGCTCAGGGAAAGGGGTGCCAGCCTCACCGTGACAGAGTCAGGCCTGTCATCCCACTCAACTGCCTTAGAGCGCTTTACACGACTGTTCACCCTACCGCTGCCCCCGTACTTCTCATCATCCGAATTAAATATCTCCTTGTATTTCCCTGCCACCGGAACACCGATGTTAAATTCTCTCGGAATGCCGGAAAAATTAGCGGCAACCAGCAGGATTTCATCTTTTCCTTTCCCTTTTCTGACAAAGGTCAGAGTACACTCATTTGCTGAAATATGATTGATCCATTCAAAGCCCTCCGGAGAATCATCCAGAATATAAAGCTCCGGATTGCTTCGGTATATACCGTTCAAATCGCTTACAAGCCTTGCCAGCCCCTCATGTTCAGGTGAGGATGACAGTTCCCACTCCACCAGCCTGCCCTCGTTCCACTCGTCAGACTCTCCCAGTTCCTGCCCCATAAACAGGAGCTTCTTTCCCGGATGAGTCATCATATAAGCATAAGTCAGCCTTAAGTTGGCAAACTTCTGCTCCGTTGTGCCCGGCATTTTCTCAAGAAGCGTCGCCTTGCCGTGTACTACTTCATCATGGGAGAACACCAGGATAAACCTTTCGCTGTAGGCATAGATCATGCTGAAGGTCAGCTCGCCGTGGTGGTGACTTCTGAAATAGGGGTCATACCGGATATAGCCCAGATAATCGTTCATAAATCCCATGTTCCATTTCAGGTCAAATCCTAAGCCTCCGTCCTCAGGCTCCCCGGTTATCATAGGGAATGCGGTGCTTTCCTCCGCAATGGTAAGTACACCGGGATTTCGCTTCTTCATCATGGAATTCAGGTGCTTGATCATTTCTATGGCTTCCAGATTTTCATTCCCGCCGTACATGTTTGCCACCCATTCTCCATCCCCCTTGCCATAGTCCAGATAAAGCATGCTGGCCACCGCATCCATACGGATTCCATCCGCATGAAACTTTTCCACCCAGAACAGCGCGTTGGCAATCAGATAGTTGGATACCTCAGGTCTGCCGTAATTATAGATTAATGTGCCCCAGTGAGGATGAAAGCTCTGCCTCGGGTCAAGGTGCTCATAGAGACAAGTGCCGTCAAAATTGGAAAGCCCCTGATTATCCCTGGGGAAATGAGCCGGCACCCAGTCCAGGATGACACCAATCCCCGCCTTATGCAGTTCATTTACAAAATACATAAAATCCTTCGGAGAACCGTATCTGGATGTGGGTGCATAATACCCTATAACCTGATACCCCCAGGAAGCATCCAGGGGGTGCTCCATGACCGGCATCAGTTCCACATGGGTATACCCCATCTCCTTTACATAGGGAATCAGCCTGTCCGCAATTCTGCGATAGTTTGCATAGGATTCACCCTCCTCCGGCGCAGTAAATGATCCAAGGTAGACCTCGTATACGCTGACAGGGACATTTCCCTTCTGGAATGCCTCCCGCTTTGCCAGAAAATCGGAATCTTCCCAGTTAAAGTCATCCAGATCGGCAATCACCGACGCCGTGTCCGGCCTCAGCTGTGAAGCATTACAATAAGGGTCTGCCTTCAGATAAGTCAGTCCCGTTTTCAGCTTCAGTTCAAATTTGTAGTTATCTCCCACAGCCGCGTCCGGTATAAAGATCTCAAAAATGCCGGAATCCCACAGCCTCCGCATCTGATGCATTCTTCCGTCCCAGCCGTTAAAATCCCCCACCACACTGACCCGCATGGCAGAAGGCGCCCAGACGGCAAAATATGTTCCTTTGATGCCATTCAGAGATATGGGATGTGCCCCAAGCTTTTCATAGATTGTATAATGTATGCCGTTTCTGAAACGGTCTGTATCCTCCCGATCGATCAGAGGGGCATAACGATATGCTTCTCCCCGGATCATGACGGCACCATCCCTGCCCCTGACATTATAGTGATAGGGGGGCACATCCTTTTCCGGCATGGGCAGAAGTACCGCAAAATAGCCGTCATCATCCGCCAGGTTCATTTTGAAGGTCTCCCCGCTCTCACTGAAAACAATGGATGCTTCTACCGCCTCCGGAAAATATGCCTGCACCAGAGTCTGATTCCCCACTCCGTGAGGTCCCAGAATGGCATGAGGGTCATCACACTCAGAATATATAATTTCTTCGATTTTAGGCCAGTTCATCAGGTTATATAATTTTTTATTCATTTGCTCCCTTTCTCGTTAAATGCTACATGAATCAGATTGAATGCAGGAACAGCCCGCTGCGGAGCTTGGGCTCAAACCAGGTTGACTTGGGCGGCATCAGCTTTCCTGCATCCGCCACATCCGCCAGTTCTCCGATGGAGGTGGGATACATGGAAAAAGCCACCTTCATATCGGTATGTACTCTCCGCTCCAGTTCCTCCAGACCTCTGATTCCCCCTACAAAATCAATTCTCTTATCCGTCTTCGGATCCTGTATACCCAATACCGGACCCAAAAGGTAATCCTGCAGCAGGGATACATCCAGTCCCTTCACAGCGTCCCCTGAGCGAATCTCCTCCCTTGCCTCCAGCTTATACCAGTAATCTTCAAGATACATTCCAAAAACCCCCTTTTCTTCGGGATGAAAGGGTTCCTTTCCCAGCTTCGTCACCAAAAAACTCTCTGACACCTGGTGTAAAAAGGTTTCTGTATCCATTCCGTTCAGATCCTTCACAACTCTGTTGTAATCCATGATACGGAGCTCTTCCATATCAAACAATACCGCCAGGAAGAAATTAAATTCCTCCTCCCCTGTAAAGCCCGGGTGCTCCTCCCTGCGTTTTAATCCCACCTTCACCGCAGATGCACAGCGGTGATGTCCGTCCGCAATATAGATTGACGGAATCAGGGAAAATTCCTCATAGATAGCCGTAATCGTCTCCTCGTCCTCTATGACCCAGACCCGGTGGGCGATGCCGTCCTCCGACACAAAATCACAGACTGCAGGCTTCTCCTTTACCTCTTCAATGATTCCCTTCAGAACATCATTTCTGCGGTAAGTCAGGAAAATAGGCCCCGTCTGCATATTGCATGTATCCACATGTCTGATGCGGTCCTGCTCTTTATCGGCTCTCGTGTTCTCGTGCTTTTTTATAGTATTGTCCAAATAATCATCTATAGATGCACATGCCACTATTCCCGTCTGGCTCCTGCCGTTCATTACCTGTTCATAGAGATAATAACAGGGGCAGTCATCCCGGCGAAAGCTCCCGTCGGCGATTCTATCCTGTAAAAGCTTTGCCGCCCTCTCATAGACTTCGGGGGCATAGGTGTCCACGCTGTCGTCAAAGCCTGTCTCTGCCCGGTCAATAGCAAGAAAAGAGTCAGGATTTTCACGCACCACCTCACAAGCCTCTCTGCGGTTATAAACATCATAGGGCAGCGCCGCTATTTTGCTCTCTAAGCCCGGTGCCGGACGGTAAGCGGCAAAAGGTCTGATCTCAGCCATATATTATTATCCTCCAATTAATTTGTGTACGGACTGTACATCCTTGTTTTTCCGTGCTATACTTGATTATACCATATATGTGGACAGAAAGGAATCAGAAAAAATGACCGCGGAAAATAAAAAGCTCCTGGAAAGAATCAACTCATATGCAGAAAACGTGCTGGGTGAAATTGACCCTCAGAAGGTTCCCGTCTCCATGCAGCTGGAAAAACTTAAGCCTGTAATGACGGAAATCGCAGAAGAAAAAGGAATGGCGCTGGAGGACCTGTTCATCCTCTACATGGACCTGCAGACGGAAAGCTCTCTTGCCACACAGAAGAAGCTTGAAGACAGCCTGCAGGATTTAAATGACGGCACGGACGGCGGCATGCCTCTGCTGTTCCGGTAGGTCTCTGGTTTGATTATCCCGCATGAATCAGATAAAGATCATCTGCAAACAGTCTTTCTCCCGTGCTGAAGGGTTCAAAGCTTTCCCGGCACCACCGCTCCATTCTGCCTTCGAACCAGTCCTGCTTACTCCATTGTTCAAAATGAATTGTAATACCTCCCAGTATAGTCAGCACAAAACAGGCGTCAAGTGCCTCGTAATCGAATATTCCTCCTGCATCCCTGTATCCTTCTGCAATTTTCTGCCGACAATGCAATCCGTTTATGTTTCCGAATAAGGTTGCAAGATCAAACATAGGATGCCCCAATCCGAAAAGCGAAAAATCAATGGCGGCAAGACCGGATTTCGTAACCAAAATATTAGAAAGCGACAAATCCGCATGCAGCATCCGAAAATTACTATGTAATTTCCGCAGAGATGATCCGGCAGCATTGCAAGCGCGCTGCATCGTTATAAAATATGCAGGATTTAACCCACTGCCTTCCTGCCGCTCCCGAATCTTTTCCCCGATACGCTCACACTGCTGCTCATCATAGGCTATTGCCGGAAAACCATAAAATCCTTTTGCGCACTTATGTAAATCCGCAGTCAGCGCTCCGATCTGATAACAATGGTCATCATTCAGTTCGAGCTTATCCAGGGACTCCCCCTCAATCCACCTTGATACCGTAGCCGTTACTCCGTTGTTCAGCCTCGTTATCCATTCGCCGCTGCAGTTCTCAACCGGCTCCCTGATGATCATGCCCTGTTTTTTCAGATATGCCTGAAACCTGAGTTCAGTTTCATACACTGCCATACGGTCTGCCCCTTCGTAGATAAACTGTGTATGAAATCCTTCCACAGGCTCATGAATCTGCAGCAGATAATCCGTTCCGATACGGAAAGTCATATTTTCGTTGTGCCGCAGGAAAGTCACTTCCGACTCCGGGTCAATATTGTAATGAGATAATGCTTCTTTTATATATTTTTGCTCCATACGGCCCGCATACCCTCTCTGTAATAATAAAGAGTTTACCCCACCATAAGTTGTAACTATTTATCATCTTTTATTGCATGTATGGCGACAATTAAGCCAACAACAGCCATTGCTGCAAAAATCATAAGAACAATCCATTCTCCGCTATCCAAACATCCCATATACGACTCCTTGCACCAGCTTGAACAGTAAGGGCGGCAGCAATACACCAACCTGCAAATCCAATGACACCACTCAATAAGAGGCCTATTCCGAAAAGCATTCGTATCTAATTCACACCCTCAAAAATTTCACCCAAGGTCATTTTAATATGCGGAAATGCTTTCAGACAAATCTCCGTGTCTGCATTAAAATCCTCTTCTTCCTTATCCTCCTGAAGCATATAACTCTGTTCCAGAACATATCTTCCGTTCTCTAAATAATATATTTCCACAGAACCCTGTGGTGAAACGATCCAGTATTCTTCCACACCGGCTTTTTCGTAGATATCCTTCTTTTCTGTCTTATCCCGCTTGGCTGTGGAAGGGCTCAGGGTTTCAACAATAAACTTGGGAACACCACTGTATGATCCGCCTTTCAAATATTTTCGGTCACATATGATCATAACATCCGGGCACAGATAATCATCGTTCTCCTCCGGATGGTATTTGAAATCCAGATTTTCCATTGACACAAGGCAAATACTGCTTTTCAGACCCTGCTTTATAATAGTATGAATATTGCTGTTAACAATACCATGGCTAAAGCTTGGTGAAGGAGACATATCAATAATGATACCGTCAATTTTTTCATCCTTTTTACGTTCAAATTCTGCCAATCCCATATGATCACATCCTTTCTCTTACACAAATTATATCATATCGCAATAAGTAAGGGAAGAAAAAATCCGGAATACCATTCAGGCAATATACAGCACACCCAGCGTTCCGGGGCCGCAATGGCTGGAGATAACCCCGCCGGCCACCGTTTCCAGAACTTCATCAAAATGATTCAATGAGATAAGGTATGCCCTCACAGCCTCCACCAGTTCCCTGTCACAGCCCGAATGGGTGATAAATACCCTGTCCTTCTTCGCCTGTTTCAACTCTTCCTCCATATCAGTGACATAAGTCATCACTGCCTTGTCCAAACGCCCCCTGTACTTTTTCCCCGGCCGCATTTTCCCGTCTTCCACAAGAATTTTAGGGCGAAGCCTGAGGACGCCCCCTGCCATAGCCGCCAGGCCGCTGCACCTACCGCCACGGTAAAGGAAAGTTAATATATCCACCACAAAGCTTGCCCTTACGCGCGGCTTCAGCTCCTCTATCCGGCGCACGATGGTATCGGCATCCATGCCGTCCTTTGCCATGACTGCCGCCTCTATTACCAAATGACCGATTCCTGTAGAAAGATTGGCGGAATCCACTATCCTGACAAGATTCATTGCCCCCAGGTCCTCTGCCGCCATTCTCATGACATTTCCGGAAGCGGACATCTCACCGGATATGGAAAGGCATACAACCTCCCTTCCCTCATCCACATAAGGCTTCAGTAATTCCGCGGCAGCATCCTGGGAAGGCGCTGATGTCTTAGGTGTGGTTCCATGCGCATCCGACCAGTCATATATTTCCTTCGGTGTAATATTGACGCCATCCAGATATTCTGTTTCCCCTAACAGAATATGAAGCGGCAAAATGGATATATCATATTTCTCCAGTAAATCTTTTGACAGATCACAGGTACTGTCCGCAATAATCTTGACCATATATTTTTCTCCCTCTCATTTCCGGTTTTTTCAAACGCTATCCCCTGACTGACTTAACTGTTTTCCCATCATAAAAGAAGCTCTTCCGTCTTTCATGAAAAAGCTTCTTTGATATGTGGGAATACTTTCAAACTTATTTCACAATTCTTACCCTGAACACGCCCTCAATCTCTTCCAGCGCCTGGATGATTTCCTTCGTGGGCTTGCTCTCCACATCCAGCAGAGTGTAAGCCACATCCCCTCTGGATTTGTTTGTCATATCGCTGATATTGATTCCGGCTCTACCGAACTCGGCGGTAAACTGGGTGATCATATTGGCAATATTCTTGTGGAATACGGC
>JAIDME010000440.1 GCA_029050705.1 Acetatifactor sp. | reverse complement strand
TTCATCGCCTCCACCGCCAGAGCCCCGTTTTCAATCTGATATTTGCCCGCCAGAGAGATTTCCAGCCCCGAAAATCCGCCATAGCTGAAGCGTTGTCTCTCAAGTCCGTATTTTACGGAGGTAATCCGTGAACGCTCCGCCACCGTAAGGGGACAATCCATGGCAGCTGCCCTGGACTTTATGACATTCTCCGCTGACTGCAGCTGCTCTACGCTCACCACCGGAACTCCGGGCTTCATTATCCCTGCCTTCTGCGCCGCAATCTCTTCCGGCGTGTTCCCCAGAAACCTCATGTGATCCATACTGATGGAGGTGATCACTGCCAAAACCGTACTTTCTATGACATTCGTGGCATCCAGAAGTCCGCCCATCCCTGTCTCCAGCACTACAATATCGCAACCCTTCTCCTTCCAGTAAAGAAAGCCCAGGGCCGTCTCCACCTCGAAAGCTGTAGGCTGGTTCAACCTTTCCGCCACCATCTCATCGCAGGCCTGCTTTACCTGTTCCGCCAGCCGTCCCAGCGCTTCCCTGGTAATGCTTCTGCCATTTACCTGTATCCGCTCCCTGTATTCAAAAATAGCAGGCGATACATATCGTCCTACCCGATAGCCGCCGCATTTTAAAACCTCCGCTATGTAAGCGGACACGGAACCTTTTCCGTTGGTGCCTGCCACATGAACGAACCTCAGAGCATTCTGGGGATTTCCAAGCCGTTTGCAAAGTTCCCTGATACTGTCCAGACCGGGTACGATCCCCAGCCCGCTTATGCTCTCGATATATTCCATTACTTCCCGTTCCTTCATCCGGCCGCCCCCTCAGATGCTTTATATAAAGAATTTATTGTATAAAGAATTTCCAAACTGCACAAAATGTATCATGCGGATTTTCAGTAATCCAGTTTTCCGACAGAAAGAAAGGCTGACATCATGAAGCATAACGCTGCAACCTTTGCAAGAAATTTTCTGAAATGCGGACTCATCGGGTGGTGCATGGAAATTCTCTTCACCGCCCTGGGCTCTCTCCGCAGCCGTGACCTTACCCTGAAGGGCATGACCTCTGTCTGGATGTTTCCCATTTACGGCTGTGCCGCCGTCATTGCCCCCGTGAGCCGGATTCTGAGAAACAGACCTGCCTGGTTTCGCGGGCTGACTTATATGGGAATCATCTTTTCCGCCGAATATCTCACGGGCAGCCTGCTTTCCAGGCACAGACTCTGTCCGTGGAATTACAGCCGAAGCAGATGGAATGTAAACCATGTCATCCGCCTGGATTACGCTCCATACTGGTTCGGGGCAGGATTGTTGTTCGAGCGCCTGCTGGGCAGTCAGTCTGGCGAAAGCAATTAGCTTCCCGAAAATACCCCGCTTAATCAGCGGGGTATTCTGCATCCCTTTACAATCAACATTCGCATTCAGCATCGTCCTCAGTCGGCATCGTCCATATCCTGTATGTCGCCTGCACCGATGTCAAGCATATTCATGGTGCGCCGTTTCCTCCTCGCGATCTCTGACTGCTCCAGAATAAAGTCCTTCACAGCCTTGGAATGCTTGATATGTGTCAAGACAAGCTGAGCATGCGTGGTGTCTCCGGTAAAACAGATTACCGTCCCCAGGCCGAATATTTTCTCGACCAGGCTGGCACTGTGCTGAACATCCTGCACCTTGTACATATAACAGTCATTCTCCACCGTCTTCAGCAGTCCTTCATCTATCGTTATGACATCTTCCTTGATCGTATATTTTGTAAAGGTAAAAGGCAGTCCAAAAAATAACCACCGTTTTCTTTCAACAAATTCCATCATCCATACCATCCTTTCCTGTAACCTTTTGTTTTATTATAGTGCAAATATCTGCCGGATGCAAGTGACAGTTGTACTTGTAAAAACCGGTGGAAGATGTTAGAGTGAAGGTATGCATACAAACTGATTGCACATAAACAGGAGAAATATAATCTGAATTATGGTTAATAAAATTGACGGTAACAATTACTATGTTTATACAAACCCCAAAAAAGTGAATATTCCGGACAGTGATGAAAAGTTCAGCCTGGACTATGAAAAGGAGGAATCTCAAGCCGGATTAAAGGATAACAAACTGGCGGCGGAGCAGAACGGTGTCAGAATAGAGATTTCAGGCAAAGGCATGGAGCAACAGAAGCAGGCTGAAACACCGGAACATCAAAAT
>JAIDME010000044.1 GCA_029050705.1 Acetatifactor sp. | reverse complement strand
ACCATAATAATATTACTCTTCTGAAGCTCAATGTCATCCAGATCCTTCGGGGCTGTCACACGCTTGTAGTGGTTGTATACCGCCACTGACAATACCTTTTTTGCCTCCTCCTGGCCAACCACGTATTCATCCAGAAAGTTTTTAATCTGAATGGGCTTCAGCAAATTAATTTCGGGATGAGAGGTCTCCTGTATCTCGTCATCCTCCAGTTCCTCCTCCAGAATATCCGCGCAGATGTCGATACATTCATCACAGATATACACCCCCGCAGGGCCCGCGATCAGCTTGCGCACCTGCCCCTGGGTCTTGTTGCAGAAAGAACATCTTATATCGTTTCCGGTCATTTTCGGTGCCATTCTTTTACTCCTAAATTTTATTTTGTGTCATGAGAGGTGATCACCATGTCAATCAGTCCGTAATCCTTCGCCTCCTGGGCGCTCATCCAGTTGTCGCGCTCCGTATCGGCACAGATTGTTTCATAGTCCTTGCCCGTCTTCTCCGCAAGAATGTGATTCAAGTTTTCCCTGGTCTTCAGGATATGTCTGGCTGCAATGTCAATCTCTGTAGCCTGCCCCTTGGTGCCGCCGGCGGGCTGGTGAATCATTATCTCCGCATTGGGCAGGGCAAACCGCTTTCCCTTTGCTCCCCCTGCCAGCAGGAAAGAACCCATACTTGCCGCCATGCCGATACAGACAGTGGAAACATCACATTTAATATAGTTCATGGTATCATAGATAGCCATGCCCGCAGTGATAACACCGCCGGGGCTGTTAATATACAGATGGATGTCCTTCTCAGGATCCTCCGCCTCCAGGAAAAGAAGCTGGGCTACCACAATGCTGGCAGAGGTATCATTTACCTCCTCGCCCAAAAATATAATCCTGTCCTTCAAAAGTCTGGAATAAATATCATAGGACCTTTCGCCCTTACTTGTCTGCTCAATGACATAAGGTACTAAACTCATATAAAAACCTCCGTTCTGATTATTTTTAAAATTCCGGTAACTATTCATCACCAAATTGGGATGGTTTCTCAAACCTTAAATAAAGTTATTATATCTTAACTCTGCCTTTTTTTCAATGTAAATAATGGAATTAATAAAAACTTAAGTAACAGTTCCGCCGGGCGGATAGCCATTCGGGTCACTTACAGGAAACGGTTGCACCCCACCGCTTCGGAGTGCAACCGTCCTCTTATTCTAAGGAGATATTATCTCCCGGTAACTTAAGCCTCCCCTTCGGTCTCCGCTGCCGGTTCCTCAGCAGGCGCTTCTTCCTTTGCTTTTTTAGTGGTTTTCTTTGTCGTACTCTTCTTAGCGGCGGGCTTGTCTTCCTTTGCATTCTCCACAAGGAATTCTACTGCCTTCCTGACGCAGATGTCCTGCATAACCTGTTTCTTGCCGTTCTCACCCAGAAGCTCCTTGACCTTGTCGGCATCCATCTTGTATGCCTCGCCCATGGTCTTCGCCTCTTCCTCGAAATCCTCCTCGGAAGCCTCCATCTTCTCGGCAGCTGCCACGGCCTCCAGAACCAGTCTGGACTGAATGCGCTTCAGCGCCTGAGGCTTTACCTGCTCCATAAGCATCTGGACGGTCATACCGGTAAACTGCATGTACTGCTCCATGGAAATACCCTGAGACTGCAGCCGCTCCGCATAATCCTGAACCATCTGCCTCTGCTGAGTATCAACCATGGCATCGGGGATGTCCATCTTCGCACCCGCAATGACTGCTTCAATGACTGCATCCTCCTTTGCGGTCTTCGCGTCTGCTTCCTTCCTGTCAGTCAGCTTCTTCCTGATCTCTTCCTTATATTCTTCTACGGTATCGCTCTCCTCGGAAACCTCTTCCACAAATTCCTCATCCAGTTCAGGAAGCAGCTTCTCCTGGAGCTTTTTCACCGTACATTTGAACACGGCCGCTTTACCTGCAAGCTCTGTGGCCTGATAATCCTCCGGGAAAGTCACATTCACGTCAGTCTCCTTGCATATCTCAGCGCCGAGCAGGGCATCCTCATACCCGG
>JAIDME010000439.1 GCA_029050705.1 Acetatifactor sp. | reverse complement strand
AACTTCCTCCGAATCCCCCGCTTCCGCCTGAACCTGAGCTTCCTTCCGGGAATCCGGGCTGCCCCGGCCCGCTGCTCCCATAACCTGCGGTATCCATGCTTTTCCTGATTCCGGATTCCGCCACAGGCATCTCGACCACATGTCCTTCGGCAGCTTCCATCAACGGCATCTCTCCGGCCTCTTCATCAATGTCAGCCTTTCCGTATTCCACCACGGCCCTGTCCGCCGCAGTCGTGCTCTTTGGCCCCTGGTTTTCCAAAAGCTCACGCCGGATATTCTCCGCCACTCTGGCGGGATTGCCCAAAGCTTCAATGACACTCTGCTCATTTTCGGCTCCCGCATCATCAAAGTAATCATTATAATACTGCAGAGCCTCTTCCTTTTCCGCAAAAGAGATATTCTGAAGCAGAATCTCCAGTTGATTCATGAATTCTGTTCTGTTCATAACCCGGTCCTCCCCTCAAACAGACCTGTAATCTTGTCTGAATATTGACGCCACTCGCCCTCATACAACTGCAGCTGAGCCCAGCCCCTGGCTGTAACTTTATAATACCGCCTGTTTCTGCCTCCGCACTCCATATCGTAGACCTCCAGGCAGTCATCTTTCTGCAGCCTGCGGAGAACCGGATACAGGGTTGACTCCGACAGTTCTATCACCTGGCGGACATCCTGGGTAATCTTGTACCCGTATGTTCCCTCCGGCTCTTTGGATACCACGGCGAGCACTATGGCATCCAGCAGAGCAGCTCCCGCACTAAATATCATATTATCGCCCCTTACCTTTCATATGACATTATTCCTTCTGCTTAATACCGCTTGAAATATATAATATTATATGACGTATAGCATCATTTCTGTGCATACTATACACCATATAATATTATATGTCAAGCATACAGATAAAATTTTTGAGCTTAACCGTAAAACAGCCGCGGGCAGAAGTTTGTTCACGCCCGCGGCTGTCAGCCGTCAATCATCACTGCTATACCAATATGTTATACTTCACATTTCCAAAAATATGCACTGTACCCTTTCAGTACCGAACCTCCTCCGAAATCATGATCCTCCCCGGTGATCAAATCCACCGCCCTTCCGCAGCCGGCGTCAAAGTGTGCTGTAAAGTCATTCTCATCCGCATTAATTGCCACCAGTATCCTTTCATGCTCCGACTTCCTCTCAAAAATACACTGGCAATTCGTCAGAAGCACAGAGCGAAACGCACCATAATTTAACCCCTCCGAGTGCTTCTTTGCCTCACTCAGTTTACTGACCCATTCAGTCAAATCATTCCAGACCGGATTGTCAAATGCAGGACGCAGCGCCGGGTCACCCTGAGATTTCTCGGCCCTCTCCCCCCACTCGCTTCCGTAATATACACAGGGAATCCCGGGCATTCCGAAGGAAAGGGCATAGATCAGAGGCAGATGGTTTTTGTTGGTCAAAATACTTGCCACCCTGGTCACATCATGATTGTCCACAAAAGATAACAGATGCTTTCCTCTATATAACGTCCAGTTTTCCGGCCCGAACTGGCGGAGCAGGGAGTGATTGATCTCAAAGAGATTCATGCTGTTGAAGCTGCTGTAAAGCCCCTTATAGCACTCATAGTTAGTAGCGGAATGCATCATCTGTTCATTCATCAGCCTGTTGTAATCTCCATGCAGCATCTCTCCCACCAGGAAAAAGTCCTCCTTCAGTCCATCGCAGTAAGAACGCAGTCTGCGCACAAAATTCTCGTCCAGGCTGTATGCCACATCCAGTCGAAGCCCGTCTATTCCGAACTCCTCCACCCAGAATTTCACGCTTTCCAGAAGATAATTCACCAAATCCATGTTTTGCAGATTCAGCTTTACCAGGTCGTAATTTCCCTCCCAGCCCTCATACCACAGGCCGTCATTGTAATAAGAATTGCCGTCAAAAGCAATACGATAGAACCAGTTTACATAAGATGAGTTCTCCCTGTTCCGCAGAACATCCTGAAACGGACCAAAGCCTCTTCCCACATGATTAAACACACCATCCAGCACCACCCTGATCCCGTTTTTATGCAGTGCATCGCAGACCTCCCTGAAATCCTCGTTGGTCCCCAGCCGCACATCCACCTTCCGGTAGTCCCTTGTGTTATAGCCATGGGTATCCGACTCAAACAGCGGCGAAAAATAAACTGCATTCGCTCCGAGACTGCTGATATGCGGTATCCAGTCAAGTACCTTCCTGATACGGTGTTCCTGCACTCCATCATTCTCAAAGGGTGCTCCGCAGAACCCCAACGGATAAATCTGATAAAAAACACTTTCGTACGCCCACATAGCATTCTCTCCTTTTCATTGACCAATCTGGTACTACATTTTGTATCTTGCAAAAATCCTGCAAATAGATATTGATTTTTCCCTGTCACATTTTTCGTGTTATTTTTTCAAAAAATCGCTTAAATCCACAGAGTTATCCACATATACACATGTGTCATATCGATTTTTCCCGATGTCGTTCTCCCCAAAAAAGGCGTCGTTTCTTGCAAACCTACAGCCACTCATTCCAAAAACGTTCCACCTGTTTTGCAACGGTTTCCACAGTCACTGTTGAGAAATGCTCCCATTCTCTCGGAAACATGCGCTTATAAGAAAACTGCAGAAAGCGCTCATCCAGCAGAGCCACAATCCCTACATCCTCCACCGTCCGTATCACCCTCCCTGCTGCCTGCAGAACTTTGTTCATGCCGGGATACCGATAGGAATAGTCGAACCCGTCCTCACCGTCTTCATTAAAGAAATCTTTCAGCATTTCCCGTTCAAAACACACCTGAGGCAGACCGGTTCCCACAATGATCGCTCCGATCAAATCGTCATTTTTCAGGTCAATTCCTTCACTGAAAATCCCCCCCAGAACACAGAAGCCTATGAGGATGCTGTCTTCTTCCTCTATCTCCATGGAAACAGATGCACGCATGACTGTTTCCGCCTTCAGATCAACTTTGCCGCTTCTTTGGAACCGGGCCAGAAAGCTCTCCCTGTCAGCTTCTCTCATGTACTCGCTCTGAATGATGCACTCCCGTCCCTCACCGCCGAAATTCTCCACATATTTCTCATAGACTGTTTGCAGGAAGGCATAGGAGGGACAGAAAACCATATAATTCCCATGCCGGTTCTTGACAATCTCCTCGATGTATCTGGCAATATTAAAATACTCTTCCTCTGAGCGCCTTGTATATTTGCTGGTCACGTCACCCGCTATAAATAACGCTCGTTTCTCCGGATTAAACACTGACTGGGCATATACTTCATAATCCTCTGCATCCCCGCCAAGCAGCTTCTTATAATATTGTATGGGAAGAAACGTTGCTGAGAACAGAATACTGCTTCTCCCTCGTTCCATACACTGACGCAGGTTTTCAGCCGGGTTCATACAGAAAAGCTTCAGCAAAAAACTGCCATCGTCACACAGCTGAGTGTATTTCACATAGTTCTCGTCCAACAATTCATAGATCTCCAGAAAGTGGCTGATCTCAAAGTAAAAATCCAACAACAATTCTCTCACAGCCGGCTGCTCTTCCTCCTGCTCCGCCAGATAGTCATCCATGACCGCCTGCAGCCGCATCAATGGCTGCACAAAAGAGTCAATCTCCTGCACAATGCAGCACTGTTCACACTCCCGCTTCATAGCCAGCATTTCCTGATTACACTTTTCAAGCTGGTAGATCATTTTATCCGCATATCCCTGACGAACAAGGGTGCTGCGTCCACCCTTCCTTCCACTCTTTTTCTGTATGTGTGTCAAATGATTCAGTCCTGCAGGAACTGCTGCCTCAGAATCTGTTCTCTCACTTTCCGACTCATCTGTCATATCTATCGTCATTTCCAGTGTCATCTGCCCGGAAATACTATGCTTTTTGCCTCCTGTGGCAGTTTCTGACAGCACCGTCTGTTTCAATTCTCTACGCAATTCCAGAAACTGTTCTTTTATCAAAACGGCACTGTACATTTCACGTCCCCGCTCCAAAAGATTATGCGCCTCATCAATCAGAAAGATGTAGTCTCCCCCTGAGCTGTCTGCGAAAAAACGTTTCAAATATACATGAGGGTCAAAGAGGTAGTTATAGTCGCAGATAACTGCATCCGCAAACAGGCTCATATCCAGACACATCTCGAAGGGACAGACCTTATGTTTCTCCGCATATTCCTCTATCCGTTCCCTGCTGAAACTCTCCTGGGATGTCAACAGGTCATATATTGCATCATTAATCCGATCATAATGCCCCCTGGCATAAGGACAATAATCCGGATTGCACTCTGTCTCCTCCATAAAGCAGATTTTTTCCTTTGCCGTCAGTATGACACTTTTAAAATGCAGGCCCTTCTCCCGAAGCAGTTCGAATGTATTATCCGCCACAGTTCTGGTTATCGTCTTTGCCGTCAGGTAAAAAATCCTGTCCCCTCTGCCCTGCCCCACAGACTGCACGGCGGGATAGATTGCTGAAACCGTTTTTCCCACTCCGGTAGGTGCCTCCAAAAACAGTTTCTTCTTATGATAAATTGTTTTGTACACATTGGTTACAAGCTCCTTCTGCCCCTGACGATAAGCAAAAGGGAACTCCAATCCCCGGATGGATGCCTGCCGGGTCTTCTTCCAATTCCAGCTGTAATCCGCCCATTTTCTATAGGAATCCATCAGTTCGCCAAACCACTGCTCCAGTTCCGAAATGTTGTAATCCAGCTGGAAATAGCGCAGTTCCTCTGTGGGAATATGGCAGTAGGTCATCCGCACCTGTATTTCCTGAAGTTCCTGTTGCAGTCCGTAAATACAGGCATAGCATTTCGCCTGAGCAAGATGCAGCGGCAACGGTTCCTTCCATCTTGCCGGATCCCGGTAAACTCCTTTGATCTCATCTATAATAACCCTGTCTTCGTGATGGATGATCCCATCGGCGCGCCCTTCCACCGTCAGCAGATATCCTTCCTCCTCAAAGGAAATCTTCAGCGGCACTTCTGCCTGATATTCCGCTCCCATCCGCCTCTGAATCATACGGTGGATCCGGCTGCCCTCCTGCATGGCATTATCGGGAGATGCCTGGTGCCTGTTGTCTATATCTCCGTATCGCAGCACAAACTCTACCAGATTCCGTACAGAAATCCGAATTTCCTCTTTCATTTTACGGCACCTCCTTCCTCACAAAGTAAATCCCATGCAACCCTCTGCTCCACCTTGCATGAATAAGCTTTCATATGTAAAAACTCCCCATGAAGATAGCACACTATCGTTCACAGGGAGTAAATCTGTTTTGATGTATCAGCAAGCTAGTGCATATTTCTCGAGAAGCTCTTCCAGTTGGGCATTATAGCCTTCATATGACACTTTCAGAGGCACTCTGAAATCCAGTCCGTAAACTCCTAAAAATGATTTGGCATCCACTACATATCTGTTGTAAGAAATGTCGATGTCAAAATCACATCTGGAGGTCACGTCGACAAAATGCTGAACATCGTTCTGGGTCATGCGAATTGTCTTAACCATCTCTAACCATCCTTTCTCACATAACAACAAACAACAGTTACCTCACTTTTATGATTTACCATTATATGCAAAAAAATTCAAGATGTAAAGCGTTTTCCGTGAGCAGATTTTTCTCCTCTTTTTGCCGTATTTCCGCATTTTTATTACTTTTGCTCATTGTTTCTTTTATCCGACATTCGCTTTTGTCTATTTTGTCTATTCGGCACTTTGACGTGTCATAGTAAAAAAATACAGTTTTATACTTCCCGACCAAATTATGTGCTGTAACTTTGGCAGTTAAAACTCTATCATATACTCCCTGAATCTCAATGGCAGCAGATTCCTCTGCAGTTTCTTATTCTCCCGTTCCTTTATAGAGATAGTCCTGCAAAAATGGCGGAACAACTCCTGATACTGCATTTCATCCTCCGAAAAACGCAGCTCCGGCTCTTCCTCATCTTCTCCGAAGAACAGATACCACTGCTGCCTTGCCGGATGGATACCGAAAATATTCCTTATGCTGTCGTATATGACAAAATTCTCAATCGGCAGTCTGTCCGCAAAGTGGGGCATCAGGAATGTGAGAGCATTACACTTCGGGCCGATCCTGGCATACAATATGCCGTTCTCCAGCTCCTGAAAACGAAGAAACTCTCTCAGATATCCAATCTCCCTGCCGGCTTTCCTTGCTATGGAAAAGGTCTGCATCACATACCTGTCTGCCAGATTGTCAAACAGGTGTCCTCTGGCGCACCTCTCATCCAGCCCTTTTACCACCGTTCTGTAGACCGCCTGCGCCTTTTCACTGTCTGTAGAGGCAAGGGCCGTACAGATTTTTAAGTAGTCATCCTCCCCAAAGCGCCGTTCCAGAGTACGCATTACCTTTACTGCCCTGGCCGGGTCCGTCTGTATCCGCACATCCTCCGCAAAAAGCATGGGATTGTCATCCAGCGCCAGATAAGTATCCTCCGCATCCCTGTTTTCCTCGTAAGAAAGATATATGGCTGTAAAGATACTTTCCAGCGAATCGTCACATCTGTAAACCGTCATTGTTATCCCTCATTTCCTCACATTTCTCGCCATGCCGCCCCCGCGGCACAAACATTCCACTAAACACCGGGAAGAATCGACGAGCGAATTTGTTCGCTCGACGATTCTTCGGGGAATGATTTAGATTTTCTTTGGTTGGGTACTTTCAACCTTAGAAAATCTTCATTCCCTTTATACCTGCCCCACCGCAGTCTGCATAATCTCCTGCACTGTCAGCGCTCCGGTAAAGCTTCCATCGTCAAACAGAGACATCTGTCTGTAGGACATGCCGTCCGCGCCGAATCGTATCCTCTCGTTCTTATCCGTAAGATTCCTGACAATATAGTCCTCGTCCAGTTTGACCGGGTACATCATTTTGCCGCTGCATGTGACAAAAAAAACTGCCCGCTTTAAGACCACGCCCATCTTTTTTAGATCTCCGAAAGTCAGACTGGCACAGCGTCTCGCAGCAACTATCCTTCCGGCACTCTTGACCCCGATGCCCGGAACCCTGAGCAGCTTCTCCATGGGGGCCCTGTTGATTTCCACGGGGAACTGCTCCAGATGCCGCACTGCCCAGTCCTCCTTTGGGTCGAGCATCACATTGAAAAAAGGGCGCTTCTCGTCCAGCAGCGCTTCCGCCTTAAAACCGTAAAACCGAAGCAGCCAGTCCGCCTGATAAAGCCTGTGCTCCCGAAGCAAAGGCGGTCCTCCGGGCAGCGCC
>JAIDME010000438.1 GCA_029050705.1 Acetatifactor sp. | reverse complement strand
GATCAAGGCGGTGGACAGCTTTGATGACCGAAAGGGGAGGCTGGCCACATATGCCTGCCGATGCATTGATAATGAACTGCTGATGCTGCTGCGAAGTAAACGGAAGACCTCCCGGGAGGTCTCTCTCTTTGAACCCATCGGGCAGGATAAAGAGGGAAATGAGATACACCTGATGGATGTGATTGAGCAGCAGCAGCCTGACTTACTGGACAATATGGAGCTGGAGGGGAATGTCAAAAAGCTTTTTGTGCTGATGAAGGAAAGTCTGACACCCAGGGAGCGGGAGATACTGATGATGCGGTACGGGCTGAACGGCAGGCGTGAGGCGACGCAGAACGAGATAGGAGCGGTGCTGGGAATCTCCCGAAGCTATGTCTCCAGGATTGAGAAGAAGGCCCTGGGGAAGCTGCGGCAGAGATTTGAACAGGATTATGATTGACAAAAGATAAAATTTTATTTGTCATTTACAGTCATAGTGTATATAATGAAGTTGGGGATGTATGAATTAAAGGGGGATACAAATGAAATTTGTTGAGGCTGCTGAATTGAAAGCAGGAATGCGCCTGGCGCGTCCTATCTACAACAAAAAGGGTGTGTTATTGTTTGAGCGCGATTCACGTCTGAATTCACAGACAATTGACAGCGTCAAAAATTTCGGATTGCTGGGTGTATACATTCTTGAGCCGGCGGAGCCTCTTCCGCCGATTTCCGAAGAGGATCTGGAATTTGAGCGCTTTCAGGTTGCGACTGTCTATACCATATTGGACGAGTTGGAGCAGATGATCTCAGCCAGGAAATCTACCCGGCTGCAGACGCTTGCCAGTACAGTCATCAAGAAATACGGTCATCTGGATGGAAAAGTAAATTTTTATCAGAATCTGCGTAGTATGGAGGACTATGTATGCAGACATTGCCTGAATACGGCAATCCTCTGTGCCATGATCACTCATGTCATGAATGTGCGGCTGGATGAACAATTGTTAACTGTACAGTCTGCTATTGTCCATGATATCGGCAAGCTGATGACTCCCAAGGAAATTCTTTTCGCCAGGGAGGATACCGAGGCCGGCAGGCTGAGAATCTATCAGGATCAGTTGGACGGCATGGCAGTTCTGGAGGAAGCCATAACAGAGGGGCGAAGCATTCGGAGGGTTTGTACCCAGGCAGTCAAAATAGGGACTGATGCGGAAAACGGCCAGCAGGAGCTGGAACCCAGGACATCGATTGCAACAAGGATTTTGATCGTGGCAAACAGGTACGATGAAATGACGGCGATGGATCTTCAGGGAAAATCTCAGTCTGAGGTCAAGGCAATCCAGGAATTCAGACAGCATCCGGAAATGTATGACGAGGCAGTGGTAAACGCTCTGATAAAGTCTGTCAATATTCTGTATCCGGGCGTCAGCGTGGAATTGAATACAGGGGACAAGGGCCTGGTACTGTCGGAAAACCCGGAGGATATTCTCCGCCCTATGGTGCTTACCTTCTGTGACAACTGCATTGTTGATCTGTCACTGTCAGGAAATAAGGATCTTTATGTGGTTGACATAATGAAGACCATGGACAACAGACATGTCATACGAAGGGAAGTAGTGGATAGCATCAAGCTTTAAAAGAGTGCTGGAAAGAGGACAAAAATGTCTGCTATTGAAGAAATACTGCGCGAGGCGAAGGAAGCCGGCGCCAGTGACGTACATTTGACCGTGGGCATTCCGCCCAGAATGAGGGTGAACGGCAATCTGGTTACGATGAATCATTCCAGAATGCTTCAGTCAGATACATTGGATATATTGCTGAGCATTATGTCGGAAGCTCAGCGGGAGAGATTCGAGGGGAGGGGGGAGTATGATTTTTCCTTCTCCATTCCTGACTGCGGGAGGTTTCGTGTCAATGCCTACCGGCAGCGTGGCAGCGTAGCGCTTGCGTTTCGGCTGGTGGGGGACAGTGTGCCGGCCCCGGAGGAACTGGGCCTGCCGAAATCTGTTTTGGATTTATACCGGAAGAAGCGTGGCCTGATACTTGTCACAGGACCTGCGGGAAGCGGGAAATCCACTACCCTCGCGGCTATTATTGACAGGATTAACAACAACAGAGATGTGCACATAATCACTCTGGAGGATCCTGTTGAATATGTGCACCAGCACAAAATGGCCATGGTGAATCAGCGGGAAATCGGTATTGACTGCGGAAACTATGAAGAAGCTATGAAGACGGTGCTAAGGGCGGACCCGGATGTAGTTCTGCTGGGTGAAATGAGTGACCCTGACACTATCGCAAAAGCAGTTGATGCTGCTGAGACGGGATGTCTGGTGCTTTCTTCGATGAATACAATGGGGACGGCCGGTGCCATTGACCATATCGTGAATGTTTTTCCTCCCTACTACCAGCAGCAGTTCCGAATTCAGCTGGCAAAGGTGCTTGAGGCGGTGGTTTTTCAGCAGTTGATCCCCACGGCGGATGGACTGGGAAGGGCGGCGGCCTTTGAGGTGGTACACGGGAATCAGACAGTACGCAGTCTGATTCGCGAGGGAAAGACAAATCAGCTTCCCAATGCAATACAGGCGGGCCGGGAGCTGGGCATGATCGCTATGGACGAATCCATTATCCGTCTCTATATGGCAGGAAGGATAGACAAAGAGAATGCGATCCGGTATGCCCGGAGCTCCGACGCCATGGCGACGTGGTTTGCAGAGGCAGCCGCCAAAAAGAAAGTATAAAAGTATTATAAATGTAGAATTCAGGTCTTTAGGGAGCCGGTTCACGGCTTTCTGCTGCGGCCCCCGAAAGACTTCCTGTATTTCTTTTCAAACAAATTCCGAACTACAAAATTTTTGTTCAATAATTCTAAAATATAGGAGGTATTTTATGTACAGTACGGTTGTTTCCGGCGCACTGCTGGGAGTGTCTGCCTGCCTGGTCTCTGTGGAAGTGGATATAGCCCAGGGACTGCCCGGATTTTCCATGGTGGGTTCCCTGGGAGGGGAAGTGAAGGAATCCAGAGAGCGGGTCACGGTAGCATTGAAAAATGTGGGGCTGAATCTGCCGCCCAAAAGGATTACCGTAAATCTGTCGCCGGCGGATATAAAAAAGGAGGGCAATGCATTTGACCTTCCCATAGCGGCAGGAATGCTGGAGGCTATGGGATATTTCAGACCGGGAGCCGCGGAAGGTATCCTGTTCCTGGGAGAGCTGGGGCTGAACGGAGAGATAAAGAAGGTGCGGGGAGTTCTGCCCATTGTGCGGGAAGCAGTGTCAAAAGGTATCCGGCAGTGCATCGTTCCGGCTGCGAACGCCAGAGAGGGGGCGGCTATTCCCGGAATCAAGGTCCGCGGAGCCGGACATATCAGAGATGTTTTTCGCTTTCTGGAATCGGAGGAGGAAGAGGAAAAGGAGAGGCTGCTGCCTGCGGAACAGGCGGATTCGGAGGAATTGTCTGTCCGGGATGACAGAGAGAGTATGCCGGATTTCAGTCAGGTAAACGGTCAGGAGGCGGCAAAGCGGGCGGCGGAAATTGCGGCAGCAGGCTTTCACAACCTGCTGATGGTGGGACCGCCGGGGGCGGGAAAATCCATGATTGCGAAACGGATTCCCGGCATTATGCCCCGGCTGACGCCGGAAGAAAGCCTGGAGGTTACGTCTGTCTTAAGTGTTGCCGGGCTTTTGGAGGAGGGGACTGCGCTGGTGGGGGAACGTCCCTTTCAAAGCCCGCACCACACCATATCACAGGCGGCACTGGTGGGCGGCAGCGCCAGTCCGAAGCCGGGCATTATCTCTCTGGCTCACAGAGGCGTGCTGTTTTTGGACGAGCTTCCGGAGTTCAGGAGAGCGGCCCTGGACTCATTGAGACAGCCGCTGGAGGAGCATAAGATACATATCTGCCGGGCCGGTGGAAATGTGACCTACCCCAGCGATTTTATGCTGGTGTGCGCCATGAATCCCTGTCCCTGCGGTTATTATCCCGACAAAAGCCGATGCAGCTGCACGGTCCCTCAGATACGGAAATACATGGGAAAGGTATCAGGCCCGATCCTGGCCAGGATAGATCTGTGTGTGGAACTTCAGCCGGTTGACCTTCCGGGGCTCCGAAAGGAGCGGAAGGCGGAGTCCAGCAGAGAGATAAGAGCCCGGGTGCAGAGGGCAAGACAGATGCAGATGGAGCGGTTTGCAGGGACGGAATGCCGTTTCAACGGGGACATTGAAGGGACAAACATCGAGAAATACTGTCCCCTTGGCAGAGAGGAACAGGAGTTGATGGAACGGCTTTATCAGTCACTGCAGCTCAGTGCCAGAGCCTATCACAGGATACTGAAGGTCGCCAGGACAGTGGCGGATCTGGAGGGCGCAGAGAGGATCAGGGCGGAGCATCTGCTGGAGGCATCCTTTTACAGACCCTCCGCGGAATATTGGTTAGGGTGAAAAGGAGGTGTAAGTATGGACGAAAATGGGGCAATCAGGGTTCTTCGGCAGCGGGACAGGGAGTATCCGGAGCGCCTGCGGGAGATACCGAATCCGCCGAAGGAACTGTATGTTCTGGGGAGAGTGCCGGAGGAGCAGATTCCGACAGTGGCGATCATCGGGGCGAGAGACTGCTCAGAGTACGGAAAATATGTGGCTTCCGGTCTTGGCGCGGCATTGGGCCACAGCGGGATACAGGTGGTCAGCGGTATGGCGAGAGGCATTGATGGAATTGGTCAGGAGGCGGCTCTGGATGCGGGAGGCAGTTCATTCGCGGTGCTTGGCTGCGGCGTGGATATTTGTTATCCGGCGGGAAACAGGCGGCTGTATGAAAAACTGAGGACGGGCGGGGGAATTCTGTCGGAATATCCGCCGGAAACGCCGCCCCGTCCGGGCCACTTCCCGCCTCGCAACCGGATTGTCAGCGGACTTTCCGATGCGGTGGTGGTAGTGGAGGCGAGGGAGAAGAGCGGAACTCTGATTACAGTGGACATGGCTCTGGAGCAGGGAAGGGAAGTTTATGTAGTGCCGGGAAGGGTGACAGATCCCTTGAGCAGCGGCTGTAACAGGCTGTTAAAGCTGGGGGCGGGCCTTCTTCTGGATCAGGGGGAATTTATGGATGAACTGAGGCAAATCTGTGAGAAGAAAGGGCTGCGGGTCGAAGACAACGGGGCGGCGAAGGATGCAGAACAGGAAGATGCCGGACTGACGGAAGTACAGAGTGCATTGCTGGCGGAAAGGCCGGAACTTATGGCTGTGTACAGGGCACTGGACTTTACGCCGGGCTCTGTGGAGCAGATACGCGGGCGGCTTCCGAAGCAATACAGGGAAGAGCAGATCAGTGTCCACTTGATCCGTCTCTGCATGGAAAAGCTGGCGGTTCAGGTAAGTCCGGGACAGTTCTGTGTATGCCGGAGTACTTTTGGCTAATTTGATGCCTTGCACATTTTGGAAATAAAGCTTATCATAGTGTAAGAAGAATTTCTAAGATGCCTGAAAGGCGTCATCTAAGAAATTCTAAGTCTTACACGGAAGAATGCCTTAAAGAGAAGGCATTCTTCCCGCTGCAGGACAATATGACCGAATTAAGGAGAATCCCATGCACAGAGATAATACAAGAGTTGTACAGATTGGAAATCAAAAGATCGGGGGCGGCAATCCGGTTCTGATTCAGTCCATGACAAATACCAGGACGGAGAACGTGCAGGCCACGGTAGCGCAGATTCTGGAGCTGGAGCGGGCGGGATGTGAGATAATACGCTGTACGGTGCCGGACGCCGCGGCAGCGGAGGCTGTCAGGGAGATCAAAAAGCAGATACATATTCCGCTGGTAGCGGACATTCATTTTGATTATAAAATGGCAATCGCCGCCATAGAGAACGGTGCCGATAAGATTCGCATCAATCCCGGAAATATCGGCAGTGCCGACAGGGTAAAGGCGGTGGTGGACGCGGCAAGGGAGAGAAATATTCCCATCCGCGTGGGAGTGAACAGCGGTTCTCTGGAGAAACAGCTGGTGGAAAAATACGGGGGTGTCACGGCGGAGGGCATTGTGGAGAGTGCTTTGGACAAAGTGCGCATGATTGAGGCGTTTGACTATCGGAATCTGGTCATCAGCATCAAGTCCTCAGACGTGCTTATGTGTGTCAAGGCCCATGAACTGCTGGCTGACAGGACGGACTATCCCCTTCATGCAGGGATCACGGAGGCGGGGACGGTGCAGAGCGGAAATATTAAGTCCGCTATCGGGCTGGGGCTGATTTTGAATCAGGGCATCGGCGACACCATCCGAGTCTCCCTGACGGGAAATCCGGTGGAGGAGGTCAAGTCGGCAAAGCTGATCCTGCGGACGCTGGGGCTGAGAAAAGGAGGAATTGAGGTGGTGTCCTGTCCAACCTGCGGAAGGACCCGGATTGACCTTATCGGGCTTGCTGCAAAGGTGGAAAGGCTGGTGGAGGATTATCCTCTGGATATTAAAGTGGCGGTTATGGGATGTGCGGTAAACGGACCCGGAGAGGCAAAAGAGGCTGACCTGGGGATTGCCGGTGGCATCGGGGAGGGACTTCTGATCAAAAAGGGTGAGATCATCCGCAAGGTGCCGGAGGAGCAGCTTCTGGATGCACTGAAATATGAACTGGAAAATTGGACAGGTGATAATATATGACAAAGCCTTTTTTTGAGGTATTTCCCACATTGAAAATAGAGGGCCCTCTGCATGACAGGCTGGAACTGGCATCGGTGGAGCGGGTTTCTGCGTCCAGGCGGAGAGATTTCCTGCATGTGTATCTCTTCAGCGCCAGATTGATCCAGAAGGAAGACATATGGAAGGCTGAGGAAGAGATAAAGCGGCAGCTTTTTCAAAACGCCGGAGTTTCCGTGAAAATACATGAGAGGTTTGAACTCTCTGCCCAATATACGCCGGAAAATCTGATGGACGCTTACGGGGAGAGTATTCTGGAGGAACTTAAAAACTACAGCCACATTGAGTATAATGCATTTCGAACGGCGGAAATCGCCTACCCGGAGCCGGGGCGCATGGCTCTGACCATAGAGGATAATGTGATGAACCGCAGCAAGGAGGCGGAGCTCATCAGAGTGCTGGAAAAGATTCTGGTGGAGCGCTGCGGCATGCAGTGCAGCATTGATGTGGGGTACAGGGAAGCCATAACGGGAAAGTATGCGGAGGATGACGCCCGAAAGCTTCAGATGAAGGTGGCGGAGATCGCAAAAAGGGTGCAGCGCGCCGGGGAGGAAGAAAGTGCGCCGGCGAAGAGCGGATCGGCACATACCGGGGAATCCGGGCATTCCGGAGAATCCGGAGGCGAAAAGGATACTCGGAGAATTTCAGGTGAAAGCGGAAGCGCAGACAGCCGCGGTCAGCAGGGCATTTCAACCGGCAGGGTGGCAGCAGGCGGCACAAGACCCCGCGGCGTTCAGGGCGGTGAATTCAGGAAGAGCCGCAATGAATTCCGGAGGAGCGGCGATTACACTAAAACCCTGAAGCAGTCCGAGAACCCGGATGTGATTTACGGACGGGACTTTGAGGAGGATTCCCTGCACATTGAAGAGATTATCGGCGAACTGGGTGAGGTTGTCATCCGGGGAAAGATCTTAAAGCTGGACAGCAGGGAAATAAGGAACGAAAAGACTATTGTGTCCTTCGATGTCACGGATTTCACAGATACCATCGGTGTTAAACTGTTCGCCCGGAATGAGTATGTGAAAGAGTTGATGGGGAGGCTTAAACCAGGTACTTTCGTGAAGGTCAAGGGAGTGGTAAACATGGACAAGTTTGACCACGACCTGACGATAGGGACCATTGCAGGTATTAAGGAGATCAAAGATTTTACTACAGCAAGGGTGGACACATCCCCCTACAAGCGCGTGGAACTCCACTGCCATACCAAAATGAGCGATATGGATGGCGTTTCCGAGGCAAAGGATATTGTAAAGCGCGCCTATAAATGGGGACACAAGGCCATCGCAATCACGGACCACGGCGTGGTTCAGAGCTTTACCGATGCCAACCACGTGTGGGAGGACCTCTGGAAGGCGGAAAAGAAAAAGAGGCAGGAAGCCGGGGAGGAAAGCCCGGACAAGCAGGATTTTTTCAAGATTCTGTACGGCGTGGAGGCATATCTGGTAGACGATCTGCGGGAGATTGTCACCGGAGGCGGGGATCAGTCGCTGGAGGGCGATTTTGTGGTCTTTGACATTGAAACTACGGGATTTTCACCGGTGAACAACCGCATTATCGAAATTGGCGCGGTGAAGGTCTGCGGAGGGCAGGTGACGGACAGATTTTCCACCTTTGTCAATCCCCAGGTACCCATTCCCTTTGAAATCGAAAAGCTGACAGGCATTCGGGATGACATGGTGATGGATGCACCCCTTATCGGGGAGGTGCTGCCGCAGTTTCTTGCGTTCTGTACGGGCTGCGTACTGGTGGCCCACAATGCAGGCTTTGACATGAGCTTTATCACAGAGAATGCAAGACGGCTGGGGCTCCCAACAGAGTACACCTATGTGGATACAGTGGGAATTGCAAGGATACTTCTGCCGAACCAGTCCAAGCACACTCTGGACGCGGTGGCAAAGAGTCTGAATATTTCTCTGGAGAATCATCACCGGGCCGTGGATGATGCGGAATGCACCGCCTGGATTTTTGTAAAATTTGTGAAGATGCTGGCGGAGCAGGGAGTTATCACGCTGGATCAGGTAAATGAACTGGGAGCGGACAGTGCCGAACTGGTGAAGAAGCTGCCCACCCACCATGCCATCATTCTGGCAAAGAATGACATGGGACGGATTAATCTGTACAGGCTGGTATCCGAGTCCCACCTGACATATTTCAGCCGCCATCCCAGAATTCCCAAGAGTCTGGTGGAGAAGTACCGGGAGGGGCTGATCCTGGGCAGTGCCTGCGAGGCAGGAGAGCTGTACCGGGCACTGCTGGACGGCCAGAGCGACATGCAGATCGCAAGGCTGGTGAGCTTTTACGATTATCTGGAGATTCAGCCCACGGGAAACAATCAGTTTATGATAGCGTCGGAGAAGATAAGGGATGTGAATTCCGTGGAGGACATACAGAATATCAACCGCAGGATCGTGAAGCTGGGGGAGCAGTTTCACAAGCCTGTGGTGGCTACCTGTGATGTTCATTTCCTGGATCCGGAGGATGAGGTATACCGGCGGATCATCATGGGATACAAGGGTTTTGATGACGCAGACAATCAGCCGCCCTTATTTCTGCATACCACGGAGGAGATGCTGGAGGAGTTTTCCTACCTGGGCAGCGACAAGGCCTATGAGGTTGTGGTGAAAAATACCAATATGATCGCGGACATGTGCGAGACCATATCGCCGGTGCGGCCGGACAAGTGTCCCCCGGTCATTGCGGACAGCGACAAGACGCTGACAAAAATCTGCTATGACAGGGCCCATGAGATTTACGGGCCGGATCTGCCGAAAATTGTGGAGGAAAGGCTGGAGCGGGAGCTGAACTCCATTATCAAGAACGGCTTCGCCGTGATGTACATCATTGCCCAGAAGCTGGTGTGGAAGTCCGTTGAGGACGGATACCTGGTGGGCTCCAGAGGTTCCGTCGGAAGCTCTTTCGTGGCTACCATGTCCGGTATCACGGAGATCAACCCTTTAAGTCCTCATTACTACTGCAGCAAGTGTCATTATGTGGACTTTGACAGCGAAGAGGTGAAGGCCTATGCGGGAACGGCGGGAATCGACATGCCGGACAAGAACTGCCCTGTCTGCGGGGAGCCGCTGCACAAGGATGGCTTTGACATTCCCTTTGAGACCTTCCTGGGCTTCAAGGGAGACAAGGAGCCTGATATTGACTTAAACTTTTCCGGAGAATACCAGTCCAAGGCCCATAAATATACAGAGGTTATTTTCGGGGCAGGCCAGACCTTCCGGGCAGGCACTATCGCCACCCTGGCGGACAAGACGGCCTACGGTTATGTAAAAACTTACTTTGAGGAGCGGGAGAAACACAAGAGGAACAGCGAAATTGAGCGCCTGCTGCAGGGCTGCGTGGGTGTGCGCCGGAGTACGGGCCAGCATCCCGGCGGCATTGTGGTGCTGCCCATCGGTCAGGACATCAACTCCTTCACCCCGGTACAGCACCCGGCAAATGATATGACTACAGACACCATAACCACACACTTTGACTACCATTCCATCGATCATAACCTGCTGAAGCTGGACATTCTGGGACACGATGATCCCACCATGATCCGTATGCTCCAGGATTTGACGGGGCGGGATCCTCTGACCATTCCGCTGGATGGCAAGGAGGTTATGAGCCTGTTCCAGAACACGGACGCTCTGGGGATAAAGCCGGAGCAGATCGGCGGCACAAAGCTGGGATGTCTGGGAATTCCGGAGTTCGGCACGGACTTCGCCATGGGGATGGTGCTTGAAGCTCAGCCTAAGTGCTTCTCTGATCTGGTGAGAATATCCGGTCTGTCCCACGGCACCAATGTGTGGCTGGGCAACGCCCAGGACCTGATCCGTTCGGGCACGGCAACTATATCTACCTGTGTCTGTACCCGTGACGACATCATGACCTACCTGATCAACAAGGGCGTGGAACCGGAGAAATCCTTCAAGATCATGGAGGCGGTCAGGAAAGGCATGGTGGCAAAGGGCAAGACCAGCCCGGAGCAGTGGAAGGAATGGAAGGAGGACATGGAGGCCCATGATGTGCCGGACTGGTACATCAAGTCCTGTGAAAAGATTGAATATATGTTTCCCAAGGCCCATGCGGCGGCATATGTTATGATGGCATGGCGCATTGCCTACTGTAAAATACACTATCCGCTGGCCTATTACGGCGCCTTTTTCAGCATCCGTGCCAAAGCATTCTCCTACGCCCATATGTGCCAGGGGAGAGCGCACATGGAGTCTATTATGAAGGAGTACAGGCGCCGCATGGACGCGGTGGCCAACAAGGAGGCGGGAGCGGAACCGCTCAGCAATAAGGAGGAGCTTATCTACAGTGACATGCGGATTGTCCAGGAGATGTACGAGCGGGGCTATGAGTTTATGCCCATTGACATTTTCACGGCTCAGTCCCGTTCCTTCCAGATTGTGGGGGACAAGCTGATGCCTTCCCTGAACAGTATTGATGGTCTGGGTGAAAAGGCGGCTGACGCTATTGTGGAGGCGGCAAAGGACGGCCCGTTTCTGTCTAGGGATGACTTTAGAGACAGGACGAAGGTGTCCAAGACTATGGTGGATATGATAGCGGAACTGGGACTTTTGGGGAATCTGCCGGAGTCCAATCAGTTGAGTTTGTTTGACTTTACATAACAGTTCGGGCTGAACTGAAAAATGGGTATAAAAAAATTAGTATAAAATGAAAAAAAGTTCTTGCTTTTTTTGAAGAGATGTATTATCATTAGC